>NZ_JBIKPH010000058.1:0-14191 GCF_044357595.1 Sphingorhabdus sp.
AGCGGCTTCAGCATCGGAAACTGCTCTTCCCAATACCGCAATATATGCGTGCGAACGCCCAAGGCCTCTGCCATTTCACCAATTGTTCGAAAGGCGTCGGCCGATTTTTCGCGCATAGACTGTTATTTTACCTTTTGTCGCATGCCTTGGCTGGCCCGAAATGTAAGCACTCTGCGCGGCGTGATTGGCACTTCAACACCGGTTTTCGGGTTGCGTCCAATGCGCTGCCCCTTGTCCCGAAGAACAAAGGTTCCGAAACCAGAAATTTTAACATTGTCACCGCCTAGCAATGCAGCGGTCATATGATCAAGTATGGACTCAATCATCGCGGCGGAATCTGCACGCGACAAACCTATCTGACGGTTAAGCATCTCGGCCAAATCGGCGCGAGTTAAAGTACCTGTATCAACCATTTTCGTCTCCGGACCTACGACTTCTGATGGATCTGGCGTTCGCTTACAATAAAATTCATAATTGTAAAACCACCATATGGTAAAACTTGCTACATTCGGACGATTGACGCCCCCCATGTAAACCCGCCACCCATGGCTTCAATAACGATTATGTCACCCTGTTTGATCCGTCCGTCGCGCACAGCGACATCCAGAGCGAGAGGAACAGACGCCGCAGATGTGTTTGCATGCTGGTCGACAGTCATAACCACTTTGCTTGGATCAAGTGCAAGTTTCTTGGCCGTTGCCTCTATGATCCGGGCATTTGCCTGATGGGGCACGACCCAGTCTATATCCTCCGCGGTGAGGTCGGTGGATGCCAGAACCTCATGAAGAACACTGGTAAGATTGGTTACGGCGTGACGGAAAACTTCCCGTCCCTTCATCCGCAATTTGCCGACAGTGCCCGTGGTGGACGGGCCGCCATCAACATATAACAATTCATTATGTTGGCCATCGGCATGCAATTTCGTCGCCAGCGCGCCGCGAATGCCAACTTCGCCCGATAAGACAACGGCGCCAGCACCATCACCGAACAGCACACAGGTCGTGCGGTCTTCCCAATCAAGGATCCGGCTGAAAGTTTCCGCGCCGATGACCAATGCATTGGTTGCGGATCCCGCGCGGATCATGCTTTCGGCGACTGAAAAGGCGTATAGAAAGCCAGAGCAAACCGCCGCCACGTCAAAGGCAACGCCGCCATTGCAGCCAAGCGCGTGCTGCACCAGTGTCGCAGATGCAGGGAAGGTCTGATCCGGCGTTGCGGTCGCAAGGATGATGAGATCAATGTCGCTTGCCTGCATGCCGGCGGCATCAAGCGCATTGCGCGCAGCCTGCGTAGCGAGCGTGGATGTCGTTTCATCGGGCTCTGCAATATGCCGGAACTTTATGCCCGTGCGCTCGGTGATCCATTCGTCAGTGGTATCAACCTTCGCCGCAAGATCGGCGTTAGACACGCGGTTGCGTGGAAGCGCCGACCCAGTGCCCTTTATAACGGCGCGAAGAGCGACTTCAGTCACCCCGCCTGCACCCGCGCCAGATCTTGCGTGATACGTGCCGTGATATCCTCTTCAACGAGCCGGGCCGCGACCTCGACTGCATGCGCCACACCTTTGATATTCGCGCTGCCATGACTTTTTACGACGACACCATTCAAACCCATGAAAACCGCGCCATTATGGTTGTTGGGGTCAAGATGATGCCGCAGCAACTCTGTCGCTGGTCGCGACACAAGGAACCCGAATTTGGACCTGATAGAGCTGGTGAATGCCCGGCGCAAAAGGTCTGTTACAAAGCGCGCGGTGCCCTCAATAGATTTCAACGCGATATTGCCGGTGAAGCCATCGCACACGACAACATCACATTCACCGCGGTTGATCTTGTCAGCCTCAACAAAACCTTGGAAATCCATATGCAACCCAGTGGCATCACGCAGGTGCTGGGCCGCATCACGAAGCGATTCTGTACCCTTCATTTCCTCGGTCCCGATATTCAACAACCGGACACGCGGACGATCAAATCCAAAAATGATACGCGAATATGCGGCGCCCATGATAGCGAACTGCACAAGATTTTTGGCTTCACACTCGGTGTTCGCGCCCAGATCGAGCATCACCACATCGGTGTCTTCCAGTGTCGGCAGCAAAGCGGAAAGCGCTGGCCGGTCGATACCGGGCATGGTGCGCAGGGCAAGCTTGGCAGTTGCCATTAACGCACCGGTATTGCCGCCGCTGACAGCCGCACTGGCATCGCCAGATTTCACGGCGTTAATTGCCATGCCCATTGAGCTGGTCTTTGCCTTGCGTAAGGCAGCACTGACCTTGTCGTCAGGGGTGACGACAATATCGCTGTGCAGGATTTCGGAAGCCGCGCGCAGATTGGGATGCTTGTCGAGCGCGGACTTAATCTGCGTCTCGTCGCCTACCAGCAGGAACTCAAAGCTGTCGTGCCGGTGACGTGCCAAGGCCGCGCCTGCGATCATCACAGGAACGCCTTCATCGCCGCCCATCGCGTCAATGGCGATACGCGGTTTCATTGACACCAGCTATTCTCCTGTAAAAGGATTAGGCGACTGCCACCACTTCGCGGCCATTATAATGACCACAAGCATCGCACAAATGGTGCGGCCGCTTCAGTTCACCACAATTGGCGCATTCTTGATACGCAGCAACTTTGAGCGAATCATGGCTGCGGCGCATGCCGCGCTTCGAAGGAGATGTTTTTCTTTTGGGGACAGCCATTTCGGCACCTGTTCCATTTCAAAGTCAATAAGTTCTATGCCATGCTAGGCGAAAGAGATGGTCGTGGCAAGCAATCGCCAGAATCAGCCTCATTCATCCGCACATGTCTGTGTGAGCGGCGCGCTATACTTGTTTTTCGGTGCTTTGCAAGCCGAGAGATAGCAGTTAAGCACGCCAGCACAAACAGGGAGAGAATATATGTTGAGTTTACCCGTTACCCTTACAATCGCCGCAGGAGCAGCGTTAGTGAATATCTGGCTGATGATCCGTTGCGGCCAGGCACGCACAAAAGAGAGCGTCTCGATTGGCGATGGCGGCAATGAATTTGTCATCCGCCGGATGCGGGCGCACGCAAATTTCGTCGAGAGCGCACCTTTCGTCTTGGTTCTGATTGCCGCGCTTGAGGCGACCAGCGGAACGAATAACTGGCTGTGGGGCCTTGGCATCGCTTACATCATCGGTCGTCTCGCCCATGGCTTGGGCATGGATGGCGGATCGCTTGGCAAGGGCCGGATGGTCGGCACGCTGACAACGATGGTCAGTTTGCTTGGTCTAGCCGGCTGGGCCCTGTGGAGCGTCTACACCGCTCTTTGAGTTATCGCGCGGCCAGCACATCGTCTGCCACAAAGGCGTTGTGCTGGCGCTCGTAACCAAACTGGCTAGTGGGGCCGTGACCGGGGATGAAAGTCACGTCATCGCCCAACGGCCATAATTTCGTCGTGATCGCATTAATCAGATCGGCGTGATTGCCGCGCGGAAAATCTGTGCGGCCAATCGACCCTTGGAACAAGACATCGCCGACAATCGCAAGGCGACTGGGTCCGTGATGGAAAATGATATGTCCGGGCGTGTGACCGGGGCAATGAATAACGTCGAGCGTTAGATTGCCGACAGTCACGGTGTCGCCGTCAACCAGCCAGCGGTCGGGCTCAAAACTATGCGCTTCCATGCCATAGCGCGCGCCGTCATCGTCCAACTTCTCAATCCAGAAACGGTCGTCCTCATGCGGGCCTTCGATTTTCAAGCCCAATTCCTGGGCGAGCATTCCGGCTTGCCCGCAATGGTCGAGATGGCCATGCGTCACCAATAATTTTTCAAGTTGAACGCCCGTTTGCGCGACGGCTGCTTTCAACTTGTCGAGATCACCGCCGGGGTCGACCAAGGCGCCCTTATTGGTTTCGGTACACCAAAAAAGCGTGCAGTTTTGCTGCAGCGGCGTGACGGGGATGATCGCGGCCTTGAGCGGCGGCGCTTTGGCGGGCGTGGATGTGACATGCGACATGCCCGCTTATGTGGCGGACAAGTGCGACAGAGGCAAGCCTTCAGAGCCGCCGCCCCGCCCATACAACCCTGCCAATGATAGTGACGGCAGCGCCATCGACATCTGGCCACCCCGGATAGGCCGGATTATCAGACAGCACTGACAGCCGCCGTTCAGGGCCGCTGGCAAGCCGTTTGACCATCAGCACATCGTCCAGCCGGATAACGTGGATGCCATCGCGCATCGCCCCTGCAACACGGTTGTCGACCATGATATCGTCGCCGTGATTCAGCGTTGGCGACATCGAATCGCCATCCACTTGAATAAGCGAGAGCTTGGATGGGTCCAGCCCCTGCTTGCGTAGCCATTTTTCATCAAAACCAATCTTGCCGGCAAGCGTTTCATGATCAGGAATGGCCCCCGGACCGGCCGACGCGCCAACCGCAAGTTTTGGGATAAGGCGAATGCCCGTTTTGGCCCCATTCACCGGCGGTCCGCCCAGTATATTTTCTGCGACGCCGAAATAGCGCGCCAATATGCCACGCTCCACCTCAGGCAATTTTTTCGGGGAGCCGCGTTTTATAAACTGCTGAATATATGTTGGATTTCGTCCGATGAGCTTGGACAGGCCCGCGAAATCATCGCCATTCTGCGCAATCAGGCGCTCTAAAACTGTTCTGGGTTCTTCCTCCATGATCATCCCTCTGGTTTAATTGGAAATTTCCTAGACATGTAGGATTTATCCTATCAACTTTGTTCTATATTTGTTCTTACTGATTCGGGCAAGCCCATCCGAGTCAATGACGCAGGAGGTAGCATGCATATCACACGCCAGATTGAACGGTTTTTAAAGGATCAGGAACTGCCACCCACAAAATTCGGGCGCTTGGCGGCGGGCGACCCGCGGCTTGTGCTGGACATGCGCATGGGGCGCGAAATTCGGCCCGAAATGGAATCGAGATTGCGGCAGTTCATGTCCAATTATGGCAACCAAACCGATCGGCACCCAACATGATTGGGCGCGCAGGTTCAGGTGCCTTACTGCGCGCGTTGCGGACGTTCGCTCCCGCTGCCGATATCGGGGTCATTCATGAACGCCCGTGGCACAGCCTTACCTTCTCTGGGGCGCAAATATGCCTGTCGATGCAGGTTGCCCATCCAACAACGCAGGATTTTGTAAGCAAGCTCTCGGCCATATTGTCAGAACATGAATTTCATGTGCCCGGTCACATCGTCGCCGACATAGCCTTAACACAGGCGGTCGTTGCCGATGGTGCGCACTGCTTGATAATCGATGCACTGCTGCTGGATGACTAAAGCATGTTGATAGTCATGCGGTGCAAACACCCATAACACCCGCTACGCACTGCAGAACTTGTGCACTGTCGTCATCGACCGTAAACAAGGGGCATGACTGCACAACACGCATCCGCCCTGCCGCGCATTGAAACCGAATCCATTGGCCCACGCCTCCAAGCTTATTGGGAGGCGCTGACGCTTTGGGTGCACAGCAACTCTGTCGAACTTGGCATTGCCATCACTGCGGCCGTCATCGTCTTTCTTACGCTCAGCTGGCTGAAACGGATCGCGTCGAAAATCGCGCGGGAGAGCGAGCACCGGGCGCATTTGAAATCCATCATCGCACGGACACTTGCGCGGACCAGCAAATTTTTCCGTGTCATGGTTTCGATTGAGCTGGTGAACCAGATCGCCAGCGCGCCAGCCGCACTGACCCATTTTATCGATATATTGTTCACGATCGCCATCGTCGTGCAAGTCGCGATCTGGCTGCGTGAAATCATCTTGGGGTTGATCGAGCGGCGCGCTGGCGAAGGCTTGCATGAAAACGACACGCTGCAAAGCGCGATGGTCTTGATCCGCTTGCTGGTCAGCTTTGTCTTGTTTGCCGTCGCGGCCATCGTGGTGCTCGACAATTTGGGCGTCAATGTCACTGGCCTGGTTGCGGGCCTTGGCGTTGGCGGTATTGCCATTGGTCTTGCGGCTCAGGGCATATTCTCCGACCTGTTCGCCGCGATCTCGATCATTTTCGACAAGCCATTCCGGCGCGGTGATACCGTGTCGTATGACAACACAACCGCGCGCGTTGAAGTCATCGGCATGAAAAGCACAAGGCTGCGCGCGCTGACGGGTGAAGAAAAGATTATTTCAAACAGCAAATTGCTGGAAAAGGAAATTACCAACAACACGCTGACTTTATACCGGCGCGTGACGTTTGTTCTGACGCTTGTGTATCAAACGCCCCCTGCCCTAGCGCGACGCGTGCCAGAGATTTTGCGCGCGGCAGTTGAAGCGAACGGCGCGCAATTCATCCGCGCAGGGTTCAACAATTTTGCCGCAAGTTCGCTCGATTTCCATCTGGTGTTCGATATTGAGAGCGATGATGTCGAACAGATGTTTCAGGCCCGCCATGATGTCGGCATCGCGATCATCGAGAGCTTTGCCCGCGAGGGGATATCCTTTGCCTATCCCACCCAGACGACGTTTACAGCCGCGCCCGGTGGCGAGATGGTGATGCCATATGCCGCGCCATCAGGGCCGACAAAAGCGTCTTCCAAAAGCTGATTCGCAGCTTATGGGATGAAGGGCCGCCAGAATGCCGTAACGGCAAACAGGCAGGGCTTGTATTGCGCGTTTGAAACCGCCACGATGCTAACAAATTAAGATGCAGGAGAGACTATATGACCGCAATTACACCCGCCGAATTCGCGACGAAAGTTGGCCAGAATATTGGCGTCTCGGAGTGGATTTTGGTTGATCAGGACATGATCAACAAGTTCGCTGATGCCACCGGCGATCATCAGTTCATTCACATCAACGAAGAAATGGCCAAGCAAACGCCATTTGGCGGCACGATCGCCCACGGTTTTCTAACCTTGTCGCTTTTCCCCGTGATGAGCGCCAAGTCCGATTGCCCCAAGGTTGCAGGCGTGAAAATGGGCGTCAATTATGGCGGCAACAAAACACGTTTTCTCGCCCCTGTCCGTTCGGGCAAACGCGTGCGCGGCCATTTCAAGCTGCTTGAGCTTGTTGAAAAGCGCGCTGGCCAATGGCAACAAACGCTTGAATTCACCGTTGAGATTGAGGGCGAGGAAAAGCCAGCACTTCAGGCTGAATGGATCAGCCAGTTTTTCGTATAATTTTTACTTCAAGGAACTACTCCCATGCGTGACGCAGTAATCGTATCCACCGCCCGTACCGCCATCGGCAAAGCCTATCGCGGCGGGTTTAACGCAACGCTCGGGCCAACGCTCGGCAGCTATTCGCTAAAAGCTGCTGTTGAGCGCGCCGGCATCGAAGGCGGCGAAATCGACGACGTGCTCTGGGGCTCCGCGCTTCAGCAGGGCACGCAAGGCGGTAATCTTGCCCGCCAAGTTGCGCTGCGCGCTGGTTTGCCCGTTTCTGTATCTGGCATGACGATGGACCGCCAATGTTCGTCGGGCTTGATGTCGATTGCTACGGCTGCAAAGCATATCATCGTCGACAATGTCGATGTCATGGCCGCTGGCGGACAAGAATCGATTTCGTTGGTGCAAACCAAGGAAATGCGCGTTCAGCCTGACCGCGAATTGGTAGAAATGCACAATTCGATTTACATGCCGATGCTGCAGACTGCCGAAGTCGTAGCGAAGCGTTACAATATTGGCCGCGACGCCATGGACGAATATGCCCTGCAATCGCAGCAACGCACTGCCGCGGCGCAAGCTGCTGGCTATTTTGATGCGGAAATCGTTCCTGTAACCACGATGATGAACGTCGTGAACAAGGAAACGGGCGAAGTCAGCCAGAAGGAAGTGACGATCGCAAAGGACGAAGGCAATCGTGCGGATACCCAACTTTCGGGTCTGCAGGCGCTTCAGCCGGTCCTTGGCCCGGACATGACCATCACTGCCGGCAACGCAAGCCAGCTGTCCGACGGTTCGTCGGCATCCATCCTG
The DNA here is from genome assembly GCF_044357595.1 of Sphingorhabdus sp. GTDB lineage: Bacteria > Pseudomonadota > Alphaproteobacteria > Sphingomonadales > Sphingomonadaceae > Sphingorhabdus_B. The sequence goes on from NZ_JBIKPH010000058.1 coordinate 7,910, forward strand.
ATGGAAACCAAGCTGGCCGAGAAAAAGGGGCTGACCCCACTTGGCCGTTATGTCGGCATGGCAGTTGCAGGCACTGAGCCTGATGAAATGGGCATTGGTCCCGTGTTCGCCATTCCCAAATTGCTGCAGCGTTTTGGCCTGAAGATGGACGATATCGGCATCTGGGAACTGAACGAAGCGTTCGCGGTGCAAGTCCTTTACTGCCGCGACAAATTGGGCATTCCAAACGAGCTTTTGAACGTCAACGGCGGATCGATTTCGGTTGGACATCCTTATGGCATGACTGGCGCACGTTGCACCGGCCACGCTTTGATCGAAGGCAAGCGTCGCGGTGCGAAATATGGTGTTGTCACCATGTGCGTTGGCGGTGGCATGGGTGCAGCCGGCCTGTTCGAAATCTTTTAATTATATTTAAGGAGCAGCCGCATGGCAGCTATTGGCGTTATCGCGACCCTTACCGTCGCAGAAGGCAAGAACGAAGATTTTGAGGCTGTTTTTGCCGAACTCGCTGCGGCCGTTCGGGCCAATGAACCGGGGAACGTATTTTATGCGTTGACCCGGTCACGGTCGAACCCGCAGGTTTACAAAGTGCTTGAGCAATATGTCGATCAAGACGCGCTCACTGCGCATGGTGCCAGCGACTATTTCAAAGCCGCAGGACCAAAGCTTGGTCCCTGCCTCGCGGGCGCACCCGACATTGAGTATCTCGACGCAGTTTAACGCCATTGGGGCATTAAGTCGACTTCAGACTGGAACACCAATCGGTATCGCTTGTTACCCTCACTTCCATAAGGAGTGACACAATGGCGAGCGATACCGAAATCAAAGCAAAATTCTGGAAGTCCCTAAAGTCGGACAGGACGATGTTCTTGGGGCTGGCCGAGGGCGAAGATGGCCATGCACGTCCAATGACCGCGCAATTGGATGACGATGGTTTCCAAGATGGCCAATATGAAGGCCCAATCTGGTTTTTCACATCCCGCTCAAGTGAGCTATATCAACACATTGGTTCCGGCGGCCGCGCCATGGCGCATTTCGCGTCAAAGGGGCATGATATCTGGGCCGCCGTACACGGCAAGCTCTCCCAATCAACCGACCAGGCAACCATTGACCGTTTGTGGAACCGCTTCGTTGCCGCTTGGTATGAAGGCGGAAAAGACGACCCCGACGTTGCGCTGATCCGGCTTGATCCCGAAAACGCCGAAATCTGGATAGATGCGTCGAGCATAGTCGCGGGCATCAAGATGCTGATGGGTATCAATCCGAAACAGGAGTCTAAAGACAAGGTGGCAAAGGTTATCTTGTAAGCTCTTAGGCCGGAGACAGGCATCCGTTTGCAAAAACAAAGCCGTCCGGCCTATCGTTTAGGAGCAAGGCTGGCCCGTCCAGGTCAACCCATTCAGCCTTTTGGGCGACCAGAAACGCCGGCTGGATGGCAAGGCTGGTCGACAGCATACACCCGACCATGACCTGCATCTTTGCGTTCTCAGCAGCCCTACGGAGCGCGAGAGCCTCGGTCAGACCGCCCGCCTTATCCAGCTTGATATTCACGCCCTGATATAAGCCGCGCAGTCGCGCAACATCCGGCGCGATATGGCAGCTTTCATCGGCGAAAATGGGCAGAGAGGATGATATATCTGCAAGCGCGGCATCGCGTCCTGCGGGCAATGGCTGCTCGATCATTGCAACGCCAAGATTTTTGAGCGCCTCAGCTTCAGCAGCGATATCTATTCCGCCCCAGCTTTCATTCACATCGACGATGATTTGCGCGTTTGGAGCCCCTGCCCGAACCGCAGCCACACGGTCGCGGTCGGCTTCTCCGTTCAATTTAAGTTTGAGCAAGCCATAGCCTTTGTCCGCCGCGCTGCGGGCATCGGCATGCATCGCCTCAGGCGCACCCAGAGATATGGTGAAGGCGGTTTGCAAAGGTAGCGGACGTGTTGCCATGCCAACCAATGCCCAAAGCGCGACCCCGGCTTGCTTGGCCTCCAAATCCCAAAGCGCACAATCAAGCGCATTGCGCGCAGCGCCGGGCGGCAAGATAGATTGCAATATCTCACGCGCAATTGGGACAGGGTGGCCCCCAAGTTCGTCACTGAAGCGCTCGACCTGCCCCAAGCATTTTTCGGCTGTTTCGCCTTGGTAATAAATCGCGGTGCCTTCGCCATAACCGATGCGCGTGCCGTCACTGACGGCGACGACCAACAGGTCGACACATTGCTTCGCCCCGCGCGCGATGGTGAAATGGCCATCCACCGGCCAGCGTTCGATAGTGGCTGTAATATGCAAGGTCATCGCCGAAAACCCGCAGAAATCGGTACTACGCAAAACGCTAATAAGCAGGTCCAAATTGCGCAGGACATTTCGCCGCTCAATTGTGGCTGGATATCCAGTTTTCGACGACTGGCGCAATTGTTTCGCGCCATTTGCTGCCGTTGAAAATGCCGTAATGCCCAACTTCAGGCGCCATATGATATTTCTTAAACGCCGCAGGCGAGCCAGTTGCGATGTTCAATGCTGCCTTCGTCTGGCCCAAACCGCTAATGTCATCACGCTCACCCTCAATCGCGAGCAAACCAATATCGCTAATGGCGGCTGGATCGACCAGCTGACCGCGATAGTTGAATTCGCCCTTGGGCAACAAATGGCGTTGGAACACGGTATCAACGGTTTGCAGATAGAATTCCGCCGTCATGTCGCACACTGCGCGATATTCGTTGTAAAATTCCTTTTGCCGATCCGCACTTTCGCCGTCGCCTTTGACAAGGTCGGAGAACATGGACCAATGGCTCATCATGTGGTTGCCAAGGTTCATCGACATGAATCCCGAAAGCTGCAGAAACCCGGGGTACACACGGCGGCCTGAACCCTTGTAATATGACGGGACAGTCGCAATCACATTTTGCACGAACCATGCATGTGGCCGCTGCGTTGCGTGGTTGTTCACCGCGGTCGGCGCTTCACGCGTATCGATTGGACCACCCATCATCGTCAGCGTGCGTGGACGCAGCGGGTGCTGCTTTGCGGCCATAACGGCTGCGGCTGCGTAAGCAGGAACCGATGGCTGGCAGACCGCGAGCATGTGCGCACCGCGACCGCCTGCATCGGGGCCGAGAAATTCGAGCCACTCAATGAGATAGTCAATGTAGGTTTCAAGGTCGAAGCCACCACCGGTCAACGGAACTTCGCGGGCGTCTTTCCAGTCGGTAATGTAGACATCATGCGCGATCATCATGCGCTCGACTGTGCCGCGCAAAAGCGTTGCAAAATGCCCGGACATCGGTGCGCAGATGAGCAGCCGTGGCTTTTTGCTGCTGCCTTCGTAGACGAAACGCTTCAACTGGCCGAATGGCTTGCGCGCAAGATTTTCTTCCTGAACCACCAAGTTCTTGCCGTCGATTATAACTTCATTCAATCCGAACGCTGGCTTTCCGCGCGGTAAAACGGAATGCGCAAAAACCTCAAGCGCAGAAGCGGCCACAGGTGCCATGCCGCCGTAATTGAAAGGCGAAGGAAGCGTATTAAGCCATTCTGCCTGTTTTTGCGCAACCCAGCCTGCGCCGGCAAGCCAGCCACGTTGAAGGTCGTATCCAGTATACAGCATATTGAGGCCTTTAAATATTCGAGCCGGCGAAATTAATTCGCGATTGCTAGCTGCTTTACGCATTTATTGTGCATTGCACCATAAGAAAAGCATTTACCCGATCCATGGCGGATTGTTACTGCATCTGCGCACTGCTAGGCGAGGCCAATGACAATCGAAACTACCGACGCGCCAACCCTCAACGCATCCGAAACAGCGGAAACCATTGCGGCAAAGCCAAAACCCAATTTCGGCAGTTTGCGGATGATCGGGCATTTCACGATTAAATATCCGCGCCAGATTAGCTATGCCCTTTTGGCTCTTGTTGCGGCTGCGTCCTCAACGCTTGCGATTCCCTATGGCTTGCGCCTCATTATCGATGAAGGCTTTGTCAAAAATGGCGGGGATCCAGCACCCTATTTCTATTTATTGCTAGGAATCGTCGTCATTATCGGCGTTTCAACGGCATTTCGGTTTTATTTCGTAAGTTGGTTAGGCGAACGCGTGGTGGGCGATATCCGCGTGGCCGTGCAGCAAAATTTGCTACGACTGGCCCCGCGTTTTTTCGAAGAAAACCGACCTGGCGAAATCGCTAGCCGGATGACGGCAGACACGGCGATTATCGAACAAATTGTAGGTACCACGGTGTCGATGGCACTTCGGAATATTTTTATCGGTATAGGCGGCGTGACGTTACTGTTCGGACTTGCGCCAAGCCTTACGATATGGCTGCTCGCGGGTATTCCGGTCGTCGTGCTGCCGATAGTATTTCTGGGACGACGGTTGGAAAAGGCGTCGCGTAATAGTCAGGATAATGTCGCGAGTGTTGGGACGATCATTTCAGAAGCGCTTGCGGCGATCAAAATTGTTCAAGCCTTTGGGCAAGAAAACCGCGAAGGCGTAAGATTTTCTGACGCCGTTGAACGCACATTTGTGGCTGCCAAAAAGCGCATTCGGTTGAGGGCTTTTCTAACTGCGCTAGTAATGGCCTTGATATTTGGCGGCATCACCTTGCTCGTTTGGGAAGGTACCGACCAAGTGAAGGAAGGCGTCATATCGTCGGGCACGTTGTTCGCGGTTGTCTTATATGGCGCGCTTGTCGCGGGTTCATTTGGGGCGTTGACCGAAGTATATGGTGACTTGGTCCGTGCTTCGGGCGCGGCATCGCGGTTGGCCGAATTACTGAATGAAGTGCCCGAGATTGCCCCCCCTGCTAACCCAGTTGTTATGCCGCCCGCGCGCGGGCAATTGGAATTCCAACATGTTCGCTTCCGCTATCCTACACGGCCCGAGGTCGCGGCACTTGACGATTTCAGCCTGAAAGTATCGCCCGGCGAAACCGTTGCCGTAGTTGGGCCATCGGGCGCCGGCAAATCAACATTATTCCAATTGGCAGAGCGCTTTTATGATCCCGAAATCGGCACAGTCCGCATTGACGGTGTGGTACTGACCAGTGCAGACCCCGCAGAATTCCGCCAGCGGATATCGTTGGTTCCGCAGGATACTGTGCTGTTTGCAGCCTCAGCGCGCGACAATCTGCGCTACGGTCAATGGGATGCGAGCGACGACGCGATTTGGGCAGCGGCAGAAAAGGCCAATGCGGCAGGTTTCCTGCGTGAGCTTCCCGAAGGTCTGGAGACATATTTGGGCGAAGGCGGCGCGCGGCTTTCGGGTGGTCAGCGGCAGCGGCTTGCGATTGCCCGCGCATTGCTGAGAGACTCTCCTATTTTGTTGCTTGATGAGGCGACAAGCGCACTGGACGCCGAAAGCGAAAAACTGGTTCAGGATGCTCTCGAGCGCTTGATGGTCGGGCGCACCACAATTGTCATTGCGCACAGGCTCGCGACCGTTCGCTCCGCTGACCGGATTATCGTCATGGATCAGGGGAGGATTGTCGAAGAAGGCGACCATGCAACGCTAAGCGCGGCAGGCGGCTTGTACGCCCGCCTCGCTAGTCTTCAATTTGACGCTTAAAAGGGCAACTGCAAGCGTTCACGCATCGCATGACCAAGGTCCGTTGAGTCTCTGCAGGTTCCGCCTCAGAAATTTCGCCTGCAAGCAGTGCCTTCCGATTTAGTAACCACGCAGCCAGCGGCCTAAGCAAGAATGTCGGGCACCAACTGGTCTTCAAGGCGCATGATGCGGTCTTTCAATATCAGTTTTTTCTTTTTAAGTCGGGCGATCTGAAGTTGGTCGACCAAGGTTTGCGCAGTGAGTGCCCGGATGGCATCGTCGAGATCCCAGTGTTCAATCTTCAATTGTTCAAGCTGCTGCTGATAACCGTCATCGTTCATGCGCCCTACTAAACAGAGTGCAGCAAACAAGTCATCGTTAAAAAACAGGCAGCTTGGCGAGATCTGGTTTTGTAGCGGGCTAGAACGATCATTTTGGGGAAGACTCGTGTTTGGTTTCATGATTTACTCGTCCCTTCAGATTGCCGAGTCTCATACCGAAGGAGAATGATGTGAATAATAATCATCTGTCCGCGCTTCGTAACAAGCATGCCGCACTCGAACAAAAACTGGAACTTGAAGAGAGCAGACCGTCTCCCGACAGCAAAATTATTCTCAGCCTGAAAAAGCAGAAATTACATCTTAAAGATGTGCTTATGCATGAGTCTGCCTTAACTGGCTGACTACGAATAAATTCATGCAGGGTATCGCTTGCCTTTAAGGTCTCTGCTAAGTGCAGCTTATGGA
>NZ_JBIKPH010000153.1:0-5178 GCF_044357595.1 Sphingorhabdus sp.
AGGTTCGTACGTTAAAGCTGCCAGCTTGTTCTGCGCAAGTTCGGCAATCAGCTTAGTCGACGAAGGCGAGCCGACCTCCTCGTCACTGTTGATCAGAATCTGATATCCAGTGTGCGCAAGGCATCCCGAAAGCTCCGCTGCGCGCAGCGCTGCGAGCATCACCGATATCCCGCCTTTCATGTCGGCAACGCCTGGTCCGTTGAGCGTTCCGTCCTCTAACCAGCGCAATCGCTGAAATGCATGATCGGCAGGAAAAACCGTGTCCATATGCCCAGTGAACAGCAATTGCGCCGGCGAATGAGGACGAACGGTGACCAAAAGATGCTGTCCATGCGCAACGGTCTTAATCGATCCGTCGGGGAGTACGCGGTCTACGGGTTCAGAGGCAACCAAGGCGACATCGCCGGGAAGGACAGCAAACGCGTCAGCTAACATCTTGGCGGTCACGGCCAACCCTGCCAAATTGCTTGATCCGCTGTTGACTGCTGCCCAAGTCAGAACTTGGTCTAGCATATGACTCGGTTCGATTGTTTGAAGAACCTTATGTTCGCTTGGGGTTAGCGTATGCATAACTTTATCTTAGCTTTGGTTGCCCCAAAGGGCCACCCCCAGCGTGAAGTCTATCCGACTTCCTTCGCGAGCGCGCACCATTCGGCGATATTGACCGTCTCGGGGCGGCGGTCCTCAGCTATACCAGTTTTATGGAGCGCCTCTAGCGCGCCGGGAACGCCTTTGAGGCTTTGACGCAGCATCTTGCGTCGTTGCCCGAAAGCTGCGCCGGTCAGATTTTCCAAGACGGACATTTTAACGCCGCTTGCCGCTTCCTTGGGTGTAATATGCACCACCGCTGACATGACCTTAGGCGGCGGAGTGAATGCCGAGCGATGGACGGGCATGGCAATTGAAGCGTTCGACCGCCATTGCGCCAATATGGCAAGGCGCCCAAATGCTCCAGTGCCTGGCGCGGATACAATTCTATCCGCAACCTCGCGTTGGAACATGAGGGTAAGGCTTTTCCAAGTCGGCGGCCATGCGTTGCCGCCGAGCCAACCCACGGCAAGTGCCGTCCCGACATTATACGGCAGGTTGGAAACAATGTGAAAAGGCGCGCCAATTTCTGCAAAAGGATCGATTTTCAGGGCATCCCCCTCAATCACGCGCAGTTTTCCTGGAAAGACCTCTGCGAGTTCGGCGAGTGCAGGCAGGCAGCGGTGATCTCGCTCCACGGCAACGACTTGAGCGCCAGCGCGCAATAAAGCGCGCGTGAGGCCGCCAGGACCAGGGCCGACTTCGTAAACATGCTCTCCTGCCAAGGGACCGGGTATTGCGGCAATTCGGTCCAGCAATTTCTCATCGAAAAGGAAATTTTGGCCAAGAGCCTTGCTTGCCGACAGGCCATGACGGGCAATCACTTCCCGAAGCGGAGGCAGCAATACGGACATCAGCCAAAATCGGCGGCGGCTAGGCGATGCAATGCTGCGGACTCAGCCATCTTAATAGCTGCTATCATGGAATGCGGCAGCGCCTTGTCTTGGCCAGCTATACCGAAGGCTGTGCCATGATCAGGCGACGTCCGAACGACGGGTAAGCCAAGCGTGATGTTGACAGCGTCATGGAAGTAAAGGGTTTTCAATGGGATAAGTGCTTGGTCATGATAAGCGCATAACGCAACATCATATTGCGCACGCGCCTCCGCATGAAACATCGTATCCGCGGGCAGGGGGCCAATGACGTTGAAGCCTTCGCCTCTGATCTGCGCAATTGCAGGCTCGAATATATCAAGCTCTTCGCGGCCCATATTGCCCGCTTCGCCGGCGTGGGGGTTAAAGCCCGCCACCGCGAGCCGAGGGTTTTCGATGCCAAAGTTGCGCTGAAGTCCCTTTGCTGTCGCGCGTAAGCGCTGCCTTATCAACCTACCATCGAGCTTACCCGCAACTTCAGCGAGCGGGATATGCGTTGTCATGGGGACCACCCGCAAGTCAGGACCGGCGAGCATCATCACTGCGTTGTTTTTCGAAACACCACAGCGTTCGGCGATAAATTCTGTTTGCCCGGGATGTGTAAAGCCAACGGCGTAAAGCTGGGATTTGGAAACTGGACCAGTTACCAGCGCCGCCGCGCTGCCAGCTCGAGCAAAACCGATTGCCATTTCCAGCGCTTGGTAGGCGCAATGGGCTCCATCGAGGTCTGGGGTACCGGGGACGATGGATAAGCAATCATGCAAATGAATAACAGGCAAAGCGGTATCGAAAAATTTGAACGTATCGGCGGGGTCGTCAATACGGACCACAGGGCCGTTCCAGTGCGGAGCAAAGCTTGCTATATCGCCAATAGCAAAGAAAGGTGCCAAATCTGCCGAATGGCGCACCTCCCAAGCTTTGCCGATGATTTCAGGTCCAATACCCGCCGGGTCACCGACCGAAACGGCCAGCGGCAGTTCCAGTCGGCCAAGAGGCATCAGTTATATTCGATGACGGCGTCGCGACGCAAATCGCGCAGGTAAATGCGGGCCCGCTTGTTGACACGCTCTTCTTCCAACCGCGACATGATCTCGTCGAAACTCTCGGACGCCGCCACTTCTGGTGCGTCACGACCACACAGAACGAATACCCGCACACCATCCTGTAACGAACCATAAGGCGGGGTGGACTGACCGATTTGCAAATTCAACATCACCTGCTGGAGTGGCGCCGGTAAGTCACGGATTTTGATGCCATCGCGATTGACCACATCAGCGCCAAGCTTCGCAGCCATTTCGTCGGCAACCCCACAACCCGCAATTTGCTGTGTTTCTTCGCTGAAGCGCTTCACCAGTGGAGCGATCTGCGCTTCGGCGGTGCCTGCCGGGAACGTAATCGCAATTTGTTTAAGACTTAGAACCGAATCCCGAGGGTCCGACATCGCGACTTGCCGTTTGTCAATCAACAGCAATATGGAGATGCCGCCAGGAGATGCGACCGCTTGAACCTCATTGCTGTTCATGCCAGCGGCGGCGGTCGCCAGTGACGAGGGTAATTGCGCCAGTGACAGCCAACCCAGGTCGCCACCGACAGACGCTGTGGATGCTTCTGAAAACTGCCGCGCATACGCAACAAAATTTGCACCCTGACGAAGTTGGTCGATAATCTTTTTTGCGTTTTCCGTGACCGCTGGCATAGCTTCAGGCGTTGCCGACAGGTAAATCTCCCCGAGACGATATTCGGTCGTACCCTTGGTGGCCTTAATGCGTTCAATAATCGCGTTGACTTCGTCATCGCTGACGTTTGCTGAGGGGCGCACATTGCGCGAAAGCAGCCGGCTCCATGACAGTTCGCCCTTAATCTGGCGCTTCAGCGTCGCGACCGATGCGCCAATAGAAGTCAAATATTTCTCGACTTGGCTTGCGGGCCGTTTGAAGTTTTGCTGCGCTACGCGGTCGAAATACTGGTCCACTTCAGCGTCGGTGACTTCAATTTTGTTGGCCGCAGCTTCTTGAATTTGTAGCGTTTCGTCTATCAAGTTTGTAAGAATTTGCGCACGAAAACGTGCCAACTCTTCTGGAGGGAGTTTGTTTTCGTTTGCAGCGACGATTAAAGCAAGGCGATGATCCATATCAGTGCCGGTAATGATTTCACCGTTAACTTGCGCCGTTGCGCGTCGGACGTTGGGATCATTTTTGCCAAACAATTGCTGTCCGTCTGGTGCGATTAAACTGGCATCATTTCCTCCAGAATCAGGAGTGGATTGCGCAATTAGCGGTGTCAGCGCTGTAGCGGAAATAAGCACGGCAGCGAAGGACAGACGCTTGAATAACTTCATCGATATTGATCCAGTACACAATCGGTTCGGGTGGCCAGTTAACCACTCACTGCTGAACAGCAGATGAGCGGAAAATGCCCGTCCGGGGATTAATTGCCAATTCCTTACACACCCAGATTGCGAAATGCCAGACGGAACAGGAAGCTGTTGCCGCGCTGCGAGTCACCGACCGGTTGATAGTCGCGCCGCCATGTTAAACTTAAGGACAAACAATCGTCGTCATATGCAACGCCAAACCTATGACGTATGGGGTCAAAGCCGTCAGAAAGGCTTGTTGGATCTTCCTGAGCGTTCGTAAGGTCAATGATAGTTGAACCAAATACGGACCAATATGGGGCAAGGCGAATGCGGCCTCCAACCCGAATTTCTTCACGATCTGCCAAATCCTCAACCGTTGGTCCGACGTTGCGGTTAAGCTTTAGATAGCCAGCCTGCACATATGTACCACGCGTGCCAACGGTGGCATCGATTTCGTTCCGGCGGATGGCAAGATTGTCCTTATCCAGACGAAACCGGTGCGTTAACTTCACGATATTTTTAAAGCGAAATTCGGACCGTCCGACGATGTCCGACGCTTTGCCTGATAAGCCTGTGCCGTCGGGAAAGATGGACGATCTGCTCGACAGCCGGTAACTTTGCCCTAAATTGATGTCGGCGCTTAAGTCACTTTTCTTGAGTGCCCAGTCAAAACCGTACGTTATGCGGTAGTCATCCTCAAAACGATCATATCCGGGAAATCGGTTGAGGGCGAACAGGTTGCTGTCTTCCAAATCAACCGCGCGAGAATCTTCGTTAGGAATACTTAGGTTGGAGATAGAAGGGGCCGCTACAACCTGAACGCGGGGTGTAAAAATTTGTGTTCCGCCGAAGGCCGCTCCTACAAATGGCCATCTTACATCTGCCGCAGCCGCAAAAATTCTGCGGCTCTGCCATCCTGTGTCGCCCCGATAGATGGCTGTTAGCGTGCTTGCGTTTTCATCGCTATGATAGACGTCACCGCGCGCAAGCATTGTGAACGTCAATTCCTGACCCAACCCAGTGATCGTGCGCAAATCCCATTTTGCTGCGGCAAATGCGCGTTGGGTATCCTGACCATTTGTGCGGCCGATGTTTAAGCTATTTGCCTGCAACTGAAATGTGCCACCCACCACTGGCGCGTCGAGGCGCAGGCGATAATCAAGTTCCGGTAAGGCGATGGGAGCAAGCCCCTGGGGGTCGCTGGTACGAAGGGTTTGTACTGCCCACCCAGCAAATGAAAAATAGCTTTTGTCACCGATGCGTTCGGCAGAAAATGTCGACCGAAGCCGGTCATCGCGGCTGATGTCATAGCGCCGCAGAAATGTGCGATCCGATGCAAAGCGGCCAGAAGCGGAAATAGAC
>NZ_JBIKPH010000059.1:0-13592 GCF_044357595.1 Sphingorhabdus sp.
TCATGGGGCCGGTGAAATGGTCCTGCAGCTTCCAAACGCTTTCGGCAGGTGCGATATGATCTTCACGACCTGCCTGAATGTAAGTTGCCGTTTTTACGCGGCGCAGGTCAATCGGGGTGCCCAAAGCCGACAAATCGTCAGGCTTCACCAGCCGATTGTCGCGATAGAGGTCTATAACATAATTTCGATGCCATTTGGCGGGCAGGTTGGTGACATCGCCATTCCAGTGGAGGAGGTCAAACGCGGGATAATCCTCACCCAGCAAATAGTTTTTCACGACTGTCGACCAGATCAGGTCCTTGCCGCGCAACATATTGAAGGTGAGCGCGAGGAACCGTCCGTCCATATAGCCTTGCGGTGCGCTGAGCGCTTCCATCATGGCAATCTGCTGATCATCGATGAAATGCAGCAGTTCACCGCTAGTGCTAAAATCGACCTGTGCGGTAAAAAATGTTGCGCTACGAACCTTATCGGCAGCACTGGTGGCTGCGAGTATGGCGAGGGTTGCCGCTAAGGTTGTTCCGGCAACGCAATAGCCAATCGCATGCACGTCTGGCACATCAAGACCGGAGCGGACAGTATCAATTGCGTCGATCTGCGCCGCGATGTAATCATCCCAGACGATGTCTTTCATAGTGCTGTCGGCCGATTTCCACGACACGATAAACACTGTGATGCCATGGTCCACGCAATATTTGATGAAGCTTTTTTCTGCTGTCAGATCGAGAATATAAAAACGGTTAATCCATGGCGGAAAGATAATCAGCGGGGTCTCCAGCACATCTTCCGTCGTCGGATCATATTGAATAAGCTGGTACAGTGGGGTTTGGTGAACAACCTTGCCCTTTGTCGCCGCGATGTTTTCCCCAAGTTTGAATGCGGTGGGATCGGTATGCGTAATTTGTCCGCGTTGCATGTCTTGTATCAGGTTCTGCATGCCGGACATGAGACTTGCGCCACTGGTTTCCATCGCTCTCTCAAGCGCCACTGGATTGGTAAAGGGCGAATTGGCTGGGCTCATCGCCTCGATAATGCTGCGCAAGGCAAAGTCCATCTTGGCCTTGTCCTGATCAGCCAAGCCAACCAACTGATCGGCGGCAGTTAACATATATTCAGACATGACCTGATAACTCTGCCGCACAAGGTCGAAAACCGGGTGTTCCCATTGTGGTGCGGTAAAGCGGCGGTCAGACGTATCGACCTTGTCACGCCCTGCCTTAGCCAGCGGCTCCAGCACAGCCCCCCACGCGTCCAACGCGGCGCGATAGGCCTTTACGGGGTCAGTGGTTGCAACAGCTGACTGCCCAAACAGTTTCATAAAATGGTCCGCGTCTATAAACGGCGGGATATTGGGTGAGTCGGCCATGAATTAACGCATATCAAAGCTAACTGAATTGTCGAAGATTGTTTTGTTGTGCGGCGCAGCATGGACATTGGATAAAAAAGAGCGCAAAGGCGCCCCACAATGACATTTGAAAACATACCCCCGCTTCTTGACGAAGCGCTTACCGCCCGTGGATATACTGCGCTAACCCCCGTTCAAACCGCTGTTATCGCAGAAGAAGCCGTAGGACGTGACTTGGTCGTCTCCGCGCAAACGGGCTCAGGCAAGACCGTAGCCTTCGGTCTCGCAATGGCACCCCAAATCCTTGATGGAGGCCTTGTAAGCCTTGCACGTGAGCCTGCTGCGCTGATCATCGCGCCGACCCGTGAGCTTGCCTTGCAGGTGAGCCGTGAACTCATTTGGCTCTATGCCAAAGCTGGTGTGCGTATCGCTACCTGCGTTGGCGGGATGGATGCATCGAAGGAACGCCGCACCTTGAACCAAGGCGCGCAGATCGTTGTCGGCACCCCCGGGCGTCTTCGCGATCACCTTGAGCGCGGCGCGCTGGACCTGTCGGCGCTGAAAGTAGCGATCTTGGACGAAGCAGACGAAATGCTGGACATGGGTTTTCGCGAAGAGCTTGAAGAAATATTGAATGCAACGCCGGAGGGTCGTCGGACCTTGTTGTTCTCGGCAACTATACCGAAACCGATTGTTTCGCTGGCAAAGCGTTACCAGCACGATGCATTACGCATTTCGACCGTAGGTGAAGACCGCGGCCATGGAGACATCAGCTATCAGGTTTGCACGGTAGCGCCGCCGGACATTGAAAACGCAGTGGTCAACCTGTTGCGTTTACATGAAGCCGAAACCGCTATCCTGTTCTGCGCGACACGTGAAAATGTTCGCCGTTTGCATGCCAGCCTGACCGAGCGCGGTTTTAACGTCGTTGCGTTGTCGGGTGAGCATTCGCAGTCCGAACGTAACCAAGCGCTTCAGGCTTTGCGCGACCAGCGGGCCCGCGTCTGCGTCGCAACCGATGTTGCGGCACGGGGTATCGATTTGCCGAACCTGTCATTGGTTGTGCACGTGGAACTGCCACGCGATGCAGAAGGGCTTCAGCATAGGTCTGGACGTACTGGCCGCGCCGGTCGCAAGGGTACTGCCGTATTGATCGTGCCATATCAGCGTCGCAAGCGGGTTGAATCCATGCTGCGCGGTGCAAAGATTGAGGCGGATTGGATCAAGGTACCAACCGCTGCCGACATTCGCGCGAAAGATCATGATCGTCTGCTTGAGACACTACTGGCGCCTGTGGAGGTCGAAGACGAAGACCGTGCTTTGGGCGCAAAGCTGCTCGAAACGATGTCTCCAGAAGACATTGCTGCAGCACTTGTGCGTGTGCATCGTTCGAAGATGCCGCAGGCTGAGGACATGCTGGATGACGGAAGCCGCGAGCGTCCACGTGACGACCATCGTGCAGGGTTCGATGATTCCGTATGGTTCAAACTGAACGTTGGTCGTCGTAATAATGCAGATCCCAAATGGATTTTGCCATTATTGTGCCGCCGTGGCGGCGTGACCAAGAATGATATTGGTGCCATTCGTATTGCTGCGAATGAAACCCATGTCGGGATTGCGGCAGCTGCAGTGGCCAAGTTCACCAAAGGCATCGCGCAAGCGGGGCACGAAGAGGACAATGACGTCGAAATCGTGCAGGCCAATGGCCCGCCGCGAGAAGCGGCGCGTGAAAACAAGCGAATGGGCCGCGATGGCGACCGTCCGCAGCGTTCACAGCTTGGCGTCAATCCGCGCGGCGATGGCCCACCACGGGGCGGTAACTTCCGCGGCGATGGGCCGCGCGGCGGTGGATCGAACCGTGATGGTGCACGTCCATTCCGCAAGGATGGCCCACCCCCGTCAAAGCATGGCGTCAAGCATAAGGCAAAGGGCAATCGGCCGCGTTAATTGATGCGAAACATAGTTTTTCTGGAAATGGGTGGAAACATCGCCCATGAAGGCGGCTTGTAAATTAACCAACCGGAAACGGGAGCCAATGTCCGAAGAATTTTACCGCATCAAGCGTTTGCCGCCTTATGTTATCGCCGAAGTCAACGCGATGCGTGCAGCGGCCCGCAGCGCGGGTGAGGACATCATTGACTTAGGCATGGGCAATCCAGATTTGCCTCCGCCATCGCATGTCATCGAAAAACTCTGCGAAGTGGCCCAGAAGCCGGACTCTCATGGCTATTCAGCATCAAAGGGTATTCCCGGTCTGCGCAAGGCGCAGGCCAATTATTATGGCCGGCGTTTTGGGGTTGATATCGACCCTGAAAATGAAGTTGTCGTAACCATGGGTTCCAAAGAGGGCTTGGCGAGCCTTGCCACGGCCATCACCGCGCCGGGCGACGTCGTGCTTGCGCCAAACCCAAGTTACCCGATCCATACATTTGGGTTCATCATTGCAGGGGCGACCATTCGGTCAGTGCCGACCACGCCGGATGAAAATTACTTCCGTTCGCTTGAGCGTGCGATGGCATTCACCGTTCCGCGTCCTTCGATATTAGTGGTAAATTACCCGTCGAACCCGACAGCAGAGACCGTTGACCTCGCTTTCTATGAACGGCTTGTCGCATGGGCAAAGGAGAATAAGGTCTGGATCTTATCCGACCTTGCGTATTCCGAACTCTATTTCGACGGCAACCCGACCCCATCGATCTTGCAGGTAAAGGGTGGCAAAGACGTCGCTGTGGAATTTACCTCCTTGTCCAAAACCTATTCGATGGCGGGTTGGCGCGTCGGCTTTGCTGTTGGAAACCGCGATCTGATTGCGGCAATGACCAGAGTGAAAAGCTATCTCGATTATGGGGCATTCACACCAATTCAGGCAGCCGCCTGCGCTGCGCTGAATGGTCCGCAAGACATTGTTGAACAGAACCGCCAGCTATACCACAAACGCCGCGATATCCTTGTGGAGGCGTTTGGGCGGGCAGGTTGGGATATACCACCGCCACGCGCATCGATGTTTGCCTGGGCACCGCTTCCGCCCGCACTGGCGCATTTGGGTAGCCTGGAATTTTCCAAACAGTTGCTGACACAGGCGAATGTCGCTGTCGCACCGGGTGTCGGATATGGCGAAGATGGCGAGGGCTATGTCCGCATTGCCATGGTCGAAAACGAACATCGTCTGCGGCAGGCCGCACGCAACGTGAAACGCTATCTGCAATCCATGGGTGTCAACACGCCTAGCCAGTCGAACGCGATTTAACATGGCGCGCAGTGACTTTGCTTTCCACTATCGTTTCCGCGTGCGTTGGTCCGAAACCGATGCGCAAGGCGTCGTCTTTAACGCCCGTTATCTGGACTACGCCGACGTCGCGATGACCGAATATTGGCGCGCAGTAAAGTTTCGTGAATATGCGGACGGCGCACCGCTGGAGTTCCATGTTAAAAAGGCCACAGTGACGTGGTTCGCCCCCATTAAACCGGATGAGTTGATTGAGGTCATGGCACGTACGATCGCAACGGGCCGGACAAGCATGAGCCAGTTGGTCGAAATACACGGTGTTACCGAAGATGGGTCAGACGATTTGCGTGCTACTGTTGATTTGGTCAGCGTGCATGTGGACCTTGATGTTCACCGGCCCATCCCGTTGCCCGATTGGGTGAAGGACGTGTTCGTTTCATTCGACAGCCAAGCGGGTTCTGCGCCGCTTGAGCTGATCGAAGGCTAAGTGCAACGCGACATGCGTAATGTTTTCACGACCATTGGGCTCGCCGTACTTGTGCTGGGCAGTTTGGCCGTCGGCGCCTGTTCAGCCGGCGGTTCGTCGGAAACCAAAAATACCACGTCACAAGAATTCCCGCGTGCCGAACGCCGTGTGTCTGCGGCTGGCGACACACAGTTTTCCACCGAAGCCGCACGTGATGAAGCCGGCGAGTCCGAATTCGTGATGGAATGGGCAGGTATTCAACTTGGCACAACTGTGGCCGATATTGGTGCGGGCGAGGGATATTACACCATAAGGCTTGCCGAGCGGGTTGGCCCCAAGGGCAGGGTATTGGCGCAGGATATTAATCGCGGCGCGCTGGATCGTTTAGGCGAACGCGTCACCCGGGAGCAACTCGACAATGTTGCAATCAAGGAAGGTGCGGTAGATGATCCCCGCCTTCCGGAGAATAGCTTCGACCGGATTTTCATGGTCCATATGTATCATGAAATAGAAGAGCCATACGCGTTTCTGTGGCGTATGCGGCCTGCATTGGCAAAGGGCGGACAAGTGATCGTCGTTGACCGCGACCGCGCAACGGACCGGCATGGTATTCCGCCGAAGCTGTTGTTCTGCGAATTTGAAGCGGTCGGATATCGCCTGACGGGATTTACCGAGCAATTGAAATTGGGCGGATACATCGCGCGGTTTGAGGTGAGCGGCCCGCGACCCGATCAATCGGCGATCCGGACCTGCGCAAACCGCTACCCGCAATCCTAAGGGGTTTCAGTCGCCGTCGAAGCCGATGAGCGCATCAACGCGTATATTTTGCCCGCGCAATTTTTCTGCGCCGCCCAAGTCGGGCAAATCGACGATAAACAAAGCCTGTTCGACTTTGCCTCCGCCTCGCCGGATAAGGTCGACGCCGGCCAATGCAGTGCCGCCAGTGGCAATGAGATCGTCGACAAGCAGGACTTTCTGGTTCGCTTTAACATGGCCGACATGCATTTCGATCCGGTCGGTGCCATATTCAAGCGTGTAATCGATGCCGATTTTCTCCCCCGGTAATTTGCCGGGTTTGCGCAGCATCAATTGCCCAAGGCCGAGCGCATAGGCGATGCCAGAAGCCACAATGAAGCCACGCGCCTCAATACCGGCGACAAGCGTGGTATCGGTGTCAACCAAGGCCGCCAGCCGGTCAATCGTGGTGCAATAGCCGCCTGCATCCAGAAGCAAGCTGGACACGTCGCGGAACATGATCCCCGGCTTTGGGTAATCTGGGATGTTGCCGATCAGCGCCGCAAGGTCTGCATTGTCACTCATATCGTATGACTGCCTGTTGCTGCGGATAATTTCAAGGAAATCTGGTGAAGCCATCGCGTGCGTTTTCAGCACAAAAAAAGGGCGGAGCCAAAGGCGCCGCCCTTTTTACAATCATATTTGGAGACAAGCCCCAAAGCAAGATTACTTCAGTTCGACGGTTCCGCCGGCTGCAAGGATCTTCGCCTTGATGTCTTCGGCTTCTGCCTTGTTCACGCCTTCCTTGATCGCCTTTGGCGCGGACTCAACGAGAGCCTTTGCTTCGGTCAGACCAAGCTGGGTGATCGCACGGACTTCCTTGATGACTGCAATCTTGTTTCCGCCGTCGCCGGTCAGGATAACGTCGAATTCAGTCTGCTCTTCAGCAGCAGGTGCAGCAGCAGCGGCAGGGCCGGCAACAGCAACAGCAGCAGCGGCGCTAACGCCCCATTTTTCTTCCAAAGCCTTTGCAAGGTCAGCCGCTTCAAGAACGGTCAAAGCCGAAAGTTGGTCTACAAGCTTTTCAATATCAGCCATTTAAATAACACTCCGATTTTCTGTCATATCTGTAGGGCTCGCCCAGCCGGTTAAAAACCATGGGACGCAGCCGGTTTCATTTAAAAAGTTACGCTGCCTTTTGGTCAGCATAGGCACCAAAAACGCGTGCCAATTTCGCAGCTGGTGCTGTCGACAGCTGAGCGATCTTCGTTGCCGGTGCTTGTACAAGCCCGATAATCGTCGCGCGCAGTTGATCGAGCGATGGCAATGAAGCCAGCGCCTTAACACCATTTACATCGAGGAATGTGTCACCCATCGCACCGCCGACAATTTCAAGTTTGTCATTGGTTTTTGCGAACTCGACCGCAATCTTTGCAGCGGCGACCGGGTCCGACGATGTGGCGAGCGCCGTAGGTCCGGTTAGCAATTCAGCTAACGCACCATAAGACGTTCCCTCAAGGGCGATTTTGGACAGACGGTTCTTGGCGACCTTATAAGTCGCGCCCGCATCGCGCATCTTCAAACGAAGGTCAGTCGATTGTGCAACCGTCAGCCCGAGATTCCGGGTGACGACGACAACCGCCGCTTCATTAAAAGTGGCGTTCAGCGATGCAACTGTTTCGGTCTTTTCAGAACGGTTCATGCATTACTCCTTATTCGGGCCCTCCCGGCGAACCGGTCAAGCCCAACACGAAAAGCGAAGCACCCGGATGAGCACTAACGCTGACTTAGTCCGTGGGGAAGTTTCATGCCGAACGCACACGACATTATGTCGGAGCAATGGCGAAGGATGGCCAAAGCCAATCCTGAAATCTCTATCCCCGTCTAGGCTGGACATTAAGATGGGCAAATTCCCATCACCAACTGTCTCGGACGGTTGCCGGTGAAGCCGTCGCTCCACCGAACAGGGGTGCAACTAGCAGGGTTGGGAGCAGAGTCAAGCACGGCTATCCCATTGGCCTTTGTCGGTAGAGGCGGAATTTCAAAATCCTATGAAAGTCTGGACAATTTATCTTACTGGACAAGCGTTACTGCGCTGACTTAATCGTTTGGGAAATCTTCAGGCTAAAGGACAAAATGGCTCATGCCGGACACTGGTGAACAAACGACCGCTTTGATTGGCGCATATTATGCTGCTTTCAACGCCATGGATGTTGAAGCTATTTTGGCCTGTCTAGATGACGACGTGGCGCATGATATCAATCAAGGGAGCCGTGAAACCGGCAAGGCGGCTTTTCGAACCTTTCTCGGCCGGATGGATCATGCCTATAGCGAACAGCTGCGTGACATCGCCATCATGACAAACCCGGATGGCAAGCGCGCGGCGGCAGAATTTATCGTGGACGGCATTTACAAAGTTGCAGATGAAGGTTTTCCTGCAGCGCATGGGCAGAGCTACAACTTGCCAGCCGGCGGTTTCTTTGAAATCGCAAACGGGAAAATCACCCGCGTGTCGGTTTACTATAATCTCACCGAATGGATTGCCCAAGTTTCATGACTGTCGACGTCCGTTCCTTGATTGATCCCGAGGAGCGCCGCGCTGCAATTCCGGCGCTTTACGATCTGCGTATCCGTATCTTTCGGGGCTGGCCCTATCTCTATGAAGGGACCGCGGACTATGAGGCGGACTATCTCGCCGAATTTTTCCGGGAACCCGGCGCGGTGCTTGTAGTGGCGAAGGATGGTGACGCGATTGTCGGTGCGGCGACGGCATCGCCCATGGCGGCGCAAAATCCGGAGTTTCAGGAACCGTTGCGGCGACGCGGACTGGATGTCGCGCGTATCTTCTATTTCGGGGAGTCGGTCTTGCTGCCCGCCTTTCAGGGGCAGGGCATCGGCCATCGCTTTTTCGACGCCCGCGAAGCTGCTGCCCGCGCTGCAGGGGCGGTCCAGACGTCCTTTTGTGCGGTGGTTCGCCCCGAGGATCACCCGATGCGGCCCGAGGCACCACGCGATTTGCATCCTTTCTGGCGTGCCCGCGGCTATGCGCCGGTCGATGGTTTGACCGGAACGCTCGCATGGCAGGATCTGGGGGATGATTTTGAAAGCGCCCATCTTATGCAGTTCTGGATGCGGGACCTATGACCGCCTCGGTGCGTATAGCGGCGGCGCAATATCCGATAGGGCAGCCCGATAGCCTTGCCAGCTGGCAGGCCAAGGTTGAACAATGGGTGCGCGATGCTGCGGCGCAAGGCGCACAGCTTTTGGTATTTCCCGAATATGCGGCGATGGAATTGGCCGCGATCGACCAATCAACGGCAAGCGACCTGCATGCCTCGTTGCGCGCGGTCATTGCATTGGGGCCAAGCATTGACGCGCATCATGCGGATCTGGCCCGGCGGTTTGGGGTGGTCCTGCTTGGCGGGACCCGACCCTTCGGCCAAGATGATCGGCAGATTGTGAACCGCGCGACACTCTATATGCCGGATGGGCAAAAAGGGTATCAGGACAAAATCATGATGACCCGGTTCGAACGTGAATCCTGGGACATTAAGGGCGGAACAGAATTGCGTGTTTTTCGTACATCCTTGGGCATGCTGGGCATCTCTACCTGTTATGATGTCGAATTCCCGATGATCGCGCGGGCGCAGGCCGCCGCAGGTGCGCAGGTCATTCTGTGTCCTTCCTGCACAGACAGTCTGCAGGGCTATCACCGCGTTCGGATTGGGGCACAGGCGCGGGCGCTGGAAAACCAAATTTTTGTGGTGCAGGCGCCAACCGTTGGCATGGCCCCCTGGTCGCCAGCACTCGACGAAAATTATGGTGCGGCGGGGGTTTTCGTTCCGCCCGATGGCGATAGCCCTGATGACGGGATAGTGGCGATCGGAACCGAGGGGCAGGGGGCGTGGGTGATGGCCGACGTTGATCTTTCGCGTGTGCACCGCTGGCGCAGCGCAGGGGCGGTGCGTCCCTTTGCGCATTGGCCCGAACAATATTGCGGTGAAAAGTCCAGCGACCTGCCCATCGAAGTTGTGCCACTGGATTAAACAGTTCGCAAAAATGGACGAAGCCGTTAGGGCGCGTCTATGCCGCAAAACACCGCCTTACCCCGCCTGCATCTTCTGCTCGCGATTGCGGTCATGGCCGTGTGGGGAACGAATTTCGTCGTCATCAAACTGGCGCTGACCCATTTGCCGCCTTTGTGGCTCGCGACGCTCCGCTTTACCTGCGCTTTTCTGCCAGCTGCATTTTTCCTGAAACGGCCTGCGGTGCCTGTATCCAATCTGGCCGCTTACGGGATATTGATCGGGGCGGGGCAATTTGGCCTGCTGTTTCTGGCGATGAAAAGCTATATTACGCCGGGTCTTGCCTCACTGGTTGTCCAGATCCAGGTCTTCTTTACCATTGCCCTATCGATGCGGTTGACGGACGAGCGGGTGCGCGGATTCCAATGGGCTGCGCTCGGCTTGGCGACAAGCGGGCTTGCGGTCATTCTAACGCATTCGGACGGCAGCGCGACGCCATTGGGATTGATACTTGTCGTCATGGCGGCTTTTTGTTGGTCGAGCGGGAATATGGTTTCGCGTGCCGCAGGTAAGGTCGACATGCTCGCTTATGCGGTCTGGGCCAGCATCTTTGCCGTGCCGCCACTGCTCATCCTCGCCTTGCTCTTTGAAGGTGCACCAGCCTTTATGGCGGGTGTACACGCGGCGACAGCGACGACGTGGGCCGCCGTGGTCTGGCAAGCGGTTGGCAATACGATGTTCGGCTATGGCATTTGGGGATGGCTTTTGGCGCGGCATCCGGCGGCAACCGTTGCACCGATGGCGTTGCTGGTACCGATATTCGGCATGGGGGCGTCCGCCTTGTTCTTAGGCGAGCCGCTGCAGAGTTGGAAATTGCTTGCCGCTGCGTTGGTCATGGGCGGATTGGCGTTAAGCCTTTTATGGCCGCGATTTGTTCAACCTATTTCGAAAATAGAATAGACCGGACCCGCAGCGGTTTGTTCGCCGGTGCCGACGGCGATGACATTGGCGCGCTATCAGGAAAGCCGCATACGCCATTACCACGTAACGCTGGATGCATATATGGCGCGGTAGCGCATTTGAATACACAGGCATGTTCCGCTAGTGGCTGCACCTTGGGGGAGCATTCATGCCATTAGCATTCACCATTTACGACTGGGGCATATTGTTGGCCTATGTCGCATTGCTGGCTTTTGCCGGCTATCAAGCGACACGGCGGACCAAAACGGCGGATGACTATTTTCTCGCCGGCCATCATGCGCCGGTCTGGCTGGTGGCGGTGTCCGTACTGTCGACAATGCAGTCAGCGGCAACATTTCTCGGCGCCCCCGATAACAGCTATCGCGGTGATTACAGCTATCTCACAAGCAACTTCGCCGCGATCATCGCTGCCTTTATCGTCGCACGTTTCCTGATCCCGCGATTCTACGCAATCGGTGCGATCACGGTATATGAATTGCTGGAAACACGTTTCGACGCAACGGCGAGGCGCGCAGCGGCGGGGATGTATCTCGTCGGTCGGATCTTGGCGAGCGGTGCGCGGCTGTATCTTGCCGCTATTGCGGTTTCGATGATCATCTTCTTGGATGTCGAGCCCCAGCATATCGTTATCGCGTCGGTGGTGATCGTCGTTTTTGGTGTTGCCTTCACACTGTTCGGCGGGCTGAATGCCGTTATCTGGAGCGACCTTGTGCAGGTCGTGCTCTATCTTGGCGGGGCGGTGCTGGTTCTCATCTTTTTGCTAGTGAAAATTCCTGCACCCGCTCCGGAAATCTGGGACGCGCTTCAATCTGCACCGGACGGAATGGATAAACTCCGTTTGTTTGACTGGTCGCTCGACTTTACCAAGCCGTTTACCGTTTGGGCGATCCTGACCGGGCTGGTGTTGCTCAATATCGGCAATGCTGGGCTCGATCAGGACACGACGCAGCGCTTCCTTGCATGCGAAAACGCACAATCGGGCAAACGCGCGCTTTATGCGAGCATGTGGGCGGCAATCCCTGTGGTGGCTTTATTCATGGCGATAGGATCGCTGCTCCACATCTTCTACAACCGCCCCGACCTGATGGGCGTTAGTGTTGGCGCGACCAACGCGTTCGCAGGAGAAAAAATCACGGTCTTCATGTCTTTCATCCTGTCCGAAATCCCGCCCGGCTTGCGCGGGCTGGTAACCGTAGGCGTCATCGCAGCGGCGGCCATCAATTCCGGACTCATCTCGATGTCGGCGGTGGTCGTGAATGATTTTTACCGGCCTTGGCTGGAACGGCGTGGCGCACCGTCAAGCGAGCAGCATTATGTCAACGCTGGACGGATGGCGATGCTATTGCTCGCGTTTGCGTTGTTCGCGATGTCGATACTGTGTTTCTACTGGCAGCATTACAGCGACACGCCATTGCTCGAATTTGTGCTCGGCGTCATGGTCTTTGCATATTCGGGCTTGCTGGGAGTCTATGGTACCGTGGTGTTTACGAAGCGCGGGGCGACATGGTCGGTGATTGCCGCTCTGCTGGCTGGCTTTGTCACAATCCTGGTGCAGCAGCATTATGTCGTGGATAGTCTTGGCCTGCCAACGGCGTGGAAGGCTTTGGCCTTCCCATGGCAATTATGCATCGGAACGGCGGTCGCCTTTGGTGTTTGCTGCGCAGGTCGCAGTATCAATGATACATCAGATACCGCGCCCGTACTTGCATAAAAGCGTCAAGTCCGTCTTGCCATTGACGTTCGATATCGCTGACTGATTTTCCGCCCAAAATGCCTTTACGGACACTGTCGGTTCCTGCCAGCTGATCGAAAAAGCTCGGAGTGCCGGGGCGGAATTCAAACTTGTCTGGGTACATGTCGTGGACGGTCTTCACCAAAGCGATGCCGGTGCGAAATGGCTGGAATGTCTTACTGTTGGTGGGGATGACCCATACGCCATGACAGTGCTGTCCGGCATATTTGGAAAAATCCGGTGTAAAGGAAACCGGCTTGAAATCGACACCCGGCAACCCCATCGTATTCAATCGTTCCGCCAGTGCTGCGCCATCGATGAAAGGCCCGCCGACATATTCGAAAGGTTTTTCACTGCCCCGTCCTTCGGAGATGTTGGTGCCCTCGAACAACGCAGTGCCGGGATATACTGCTGCTGTTCGGGGTGACAGCATATTGGGCGAGGGCGGCACCCAAGGCAAATCCCAAGCTAGATATGGCGCTAAGTCGCGTGACCAGCCGCGCATGGCAATAATGCGCAGGCGCGTGCGCAGTCTATCCTCGCCGACGAACATCTGGGCTAGCTCGCCGAATGTCATGCCGTGACGTACCGGTACGGCATAGCTTCCGACGAAAGAGGCAAAGGCAGGTTCGAGCACCGGCCCCTCTATCATCACACCGCCTTGGGGATTGGGACGATCCAGCACGATCACCTCGGACCCCGATGTCTCTGCGGCGCGCAGCATGTATAGCAGCGTGGAGGCATATGTATAAAAACGGGTACCGACGTCCTGCAGATCGACCAGCACGATATCAATGCCTTGCATCATCTTGGCGGTTGGCATTTTGGTTTCACCGTAGAGGCTGTGGACGGGCAAGCCGGATTTGGGATCGATGCCCGAAGCCACTTTTTCACCCGCTTGCGCCGCGCCGCGCACACCATGTTCGGGGCTAAAAAGCGCGACAAGGTTGATGGTGGGATGCGCGCGCAGCAGATCGACGTTGCTAACGCCTTTGCGGTCAACGCCGGTCTGGTTGGTCAACAGTGCGACTCGTTTTCCCTTGAGCGACTCCAGTCGGTCGGAGAGCAAAACTTCGATCCCG
>NZ_JBIKPH010000060.1:0-13548 GCF_044357595.1 Sphingorhabdus sp.
AGCAAAAACCAAGTTGCGTTTATCGTCCACGTCTACAAATCCCCATTAAACAGTCAGTTGGGCGTCATGGCACCGGGTCATATCCGTGCCCACCCCAAGGTTGGCAGCGCAATAGCCGTTTGATGGCTAGCCAGCCACCCTTAAATGCGCCATATTTCTGGAGCGCCCCAATCGCATACGCCGAACAGCTTGGGCTAAACCTGCATGTCGGCGGCAAAATGCGCGACGGGCCTATTTGCCAAGCCCTTGCAACAAGGATGAGGAGCTTTGCGATCATCTTTATCCCGGTCCTGATTCTGTCGAAGGGCGCTTTTTGTCTTGGCGTGCTTCGGCAGGCTCCGCGCTGCGGTTTTGCTGACATAATTTGTCTAAAGCTTTGGCCATGTCCGCCCGCAACTCGCTGAAATCCCGTTCAATACCGCTATCGCGACCAATCAGAATGTGATCGGCGCCACATTTGCCTTTTTGTCCTAGCATCTCCTGCGCCAAGGCCCGGAAACGGCGACGCATGCGGTTGCGGACGACGGCGTCACCCACTTTTTTGGTGATGGTAATGCCAAGCCTAATATCGGCGCTTTCATCTTGCCTGTCTTTCACAAGCAAAACAAAACCGGGAGTTGCATATCGCTTCCCCCGGTTGGCGGCCAAGAAATCCGGCCTTTTTTTGATGACGCTATAACCGCGCATGTCGCGGTTCGCCTGCTGTACGATTAAGCTGACAGCTTCTTGCGGCCGCGTGCGCGGCGCGCGTTCAGGATGTTGCGGCCTGCAGCGGTCGACATACGGAGACGAAAACCGTGGCGACGGGCACGCACGAGATTGCTCGGCTGAAAAGTGCGCTTCATGACTGTAATCCTTAAATTTTTTGCGTCTTGAAATGAAAATGGCCGCCGAATCTGTCCAGCGACCGTTCCTGTTGCTGTGGCCGATACGGTTAGGGAGGTTAAAAGTCAACACAGGTCAGGGCATTTTCATGTCGATGTCGTCGCGGCGGAATAGGTTCAGAAAATCGCCTTTAACGTTCGGGAAGGGAGGGCGGCCTTTGACCTTGTGGCGGCGCAGTGCCCAATTTGCCCAGCGGGCATATTCGGGATGTTGCTTTGAAAGCCGCGAATATCGCTTCTTTGCCCAGCGGGAATGTTTGAGGATCACGCCGAGCCCGATGATAAACAGCAATAGTCCGCCTGGTCCTGGAAGCCAGCTGACAAGTGGCGCTGCAACGATCAGTGCCCAACCCAAAATGACCATTGACCAGCGATAGGCTGGCGTGTCGCTCCAGTTTTTTCGTTTCGAGCGGTGCATGTTCGTCATGTGGGATAGCGGAACGGGTGTTGCAAGCTCATGTCGGCACCAAGCAGTTTTCGCACGGGTATAAAATATTTGGCATTATCAGCATTCGTCAGCATTCATTCATGGTTTTGCCGCAATAGGGCTGCATGCCTCCTTTTTAACGCTTATATTGAAAGATTAATGACAAAAGCGCTCTCCCACCTTCACCGCATAGGCGTGCTGCCCTCTGACATCGACTTCATGGGGCATGTGAACAACGCGCGTTATCTGAACTGGGTGCAGGATGCCGTTTTGGCGCATTGGAACAAGCTTGCCCCACCTGAGACGGCGGCGAAATATCTTTGGGTCGCGCTGAAGCATGAGATTACCTATCGCAAGCCAGCCTTTCTGGATGATGACGTTATCGCAACGGTCGTTCTTGAAAAGGTGCAGGGCGCACGGTCTTTTTATGACACGGTTATCAAGCGCGGCGAGGAAGTTTTGGCTGAGGTCAAATCAAGCTGGTGCTGCATTGATGCAGAAACTTTGCGCCCTGCGCGCATTGCTGCCGAGGTTCAGGCGTATTTTTTCACAAAGATTGAACCGAAGCTGCTTTAAAAAATAGGATCGTCGCTGCCATCCCCGATGGGTTTGACTGCGTTGTGGATACCGCATTCCACCTTGTCCCAGCCCTTCCATCGGCCAGAACGCGGGTCTTCGCCGGGCGCAACTTTCGTGGTGCAGGGTGAGCAACCGATGGACGGATAGCCAAGTTCTACCAGTGGATGTGAAGGCAAAGCATGCTCTGCCATATAAGCGTCAATTCTGTCCTTGTCCCAATCGGCAAGCGGATTGACCTTTAACCGGCCGTCTTCAATTTCAAAACGGGGCAACGCCCTGCGCGTCGATGACTGAAATGCTTTGCGTCCCGTAAATTGCGCATCAAACCCCGCCAGCGCGGCACTTAGCGGCAATACTTTGCGCATTTCACAGCAGCCATCGGGGTCATAGGACCAACGCAGGCCAGTTTCATCCTTTTGACGCAACAAAGCAGGGTCAGGCGTTAGGATGCGCAAGTCTAACAAGCCCAGAATTGCGCGCAATTCCTCCCGGTAGGTAATCGTTTCGGGGAAGTGCTTGCCCGTGTCCAAAAACAGCACCGGAATCGACGGATCAATATTCGCAATCAGGTGCAATAACACCGCGCTTTCTGCCCCAAAACTGGACACAATAGCGGCATCACCCAACATATTTTCGCGCAATAAAACAGTCAGCATCTCAACCGTGTCATGCCCCCGGAACATGTTGTTCAGGCGCACGGCATCACCCTCGGTGTACCGGGGGTCACTGTTGATACGGTCGGCGATGCGAACTGTTTCAGCCATGCCGCAATTTCCAGATTGGCACCGCGGCATCGGCAGCCTTTTGATATACATGATCATAGTTCGACAGCGCGCGTGCAACGGCTTCGGGGTTTAGTGAGGCTTCTGGGGCAAAGCTGTCAAAGCCGCAGCGGCGCATGAACGCAATCTGATCGACCAAGACGTCACCTTGCGCCCGCAGTTCGCCTTGATAGCCTGCCTCGCGCAAAATCCGCGCTGCGCTATAGCCCCTGCCATCGCGATATTTGGGAAAGGCAACTTCGATCAAAGTTAGCCGATCCAGAAATGGGATCAGCGCACGGGCATCATCGTCTGGCTCCAGGCGAACGGCAGTTGCGTTCGATTGGTCAAGAAACGCATCAAGCGTAACGGACGGCTGTTCCGTGACTTCATCTGAGCGATAGCGAAACTCAACCATAAATCGCTTCCTTAAATGGGTTCATTCCGACGCGGCGATATGTGTCGACGAAACGTTCATCGCCTTGCCGCAAAGCCTTGTAGACTTCAGTGGCTTTCTCGACTGCGTCTACAACGCCGTCTTCGTCAAAGCCGGGCCCGATGATTTTGCCGATGCTGACATCTTCTGCGCCCGACCCTCCAAAGGTCAGCTGGTAATTTTCCACGCCCTTCCGGTCCACGCCTAAGATGCCGATATGGCCCGCGTGATGATGTCCGCATGCGTTGATACAGCCCGAAATTTTAAGCTTTAATTCGCCCAAGTCACGTTGCCGGTCCATGTCGGCAAAGCGGGTGGCAATCTTCTGTGCAACGGGAATGGAGCGTGCATTGGCGAGACTGCAATAATCCAGCCCGGGACAGGCAATGATGTCGCTGATCAGGTCAAGATTGGCATCGGCAAGTTCGGCATCACGCAGACCCTGCCAGACGGCGTACAAGTCACGCTTTGCAACATAAGGCAGCACAATGTTCTGCGCGTGGGTGACACGTAGTTCGTCAAAGCTGTATTTTTCGGCAAGATCAGCCATCACATCAATCTGCGCCGATGTCGCATCGCCCGGTATACCGCCAATCGGCTTCAGGCTAATGTTGACGATGGCATAGCCCGCTTGCTTGTGCGGTTTGACATTTTGGTCAAGCCACACGGCAAAATCGGGATCGCTGCGGTCTGGCTCTACATCAGATGCGTCATACGCAGGTGGCGCAAAAAACGCGCTGATGCGTTCCAGCTCTGCCAAGGGCGGGTCGATACCCAAGGTCTTCACATGCGCAAATTCTTCGGCCACTTGACGGCGATATTCCTCCGCACCGATCTCGTGAATGAGGATCTTTATACGGGCCTTGTAAATA
Source organism: Sphingorhabdus sp. (assembly GCF_044357595.1). Lineage (GTDB taxonomy): Bacteria > Pseudomonadota > Alphaproteobacteria > Sphingomonadales > Sphingomonadaceae > Sphingorhabdus_B. The sequence goes on from NZ_JBIKPH010000060.1 coordinate 3,960, forward strand.
TTATCCCGCCGTCCGTAACGATTATACACCCGCAGGCATGCCTCAAGATAGCTCAACAAATCGTCGGCTTTTACAAAGGGGTTGATTTCCGGTGCGATCATCGGTGTGCGGCCCATGCCGCCGCCGACAAATACACGCGCGCCCAGTTCGCCATCTTGGCGGATCAGTTCAAGCCCAATGTCATGTAGACGCATCGCTGCGCGATCCTCTGCCGACGCGATCACTGCAATCTTGAACTTGCGCGGCAGATAACTGAATTCAGGATGGAAGGTCGACCATTGGCGGAGCAGTTCAGCCCATGGACGCGGATCAACGACTTCGTCGGCCGCAGCGCCCGCATATTGGTCAGACGATATGTTGCGGATACAATTTCCGCTGGTCTGAATGGCGTGCATCTCGACAGTGGCGAGCTCCTCAAGGATGTCAGCGCATTCCTCAAGCTTGATCCAGTTAAACTGAATATTCTGACGCGTGGTGAAATGCCCATAATCGCGATCATATTTGCGCGCAATATGCGCCAGCATGCGCATTTGCGTTGAATCGAGCGTGCCGTAAGGAATGGCCACGCGCAGCATATAGGCGTGCAACTGAAGATAGAGGCCGTTCATCAACCGCAGCGGCTTGAACTGATCCTCGGTTATCTCTCCAGCGATCCGGCGGTTTACCTGGTCGCGAAAGTCAGCAACACGGGCATCGACAATGGCTTGGTCATAATTGTCATATTTATACATGTCAGATAATCCAGTCGCCCGCCGCAGGGTCGGCAGGCTTGAGTGAGAAGTCAGCGCGGACGGTGGGTCCAAGGGCGCGGATTCGGTCCTTGATGTGCGCAGGGCGTGGGCCATTAGCGGTTGGAAGGGCGTCGATGATATAGGGCGCATTTACGCGGCGTGCGCCCTCTTCGGCGTGCAATATGGCCTCGCCATGTTCGCCGACATCAGCTGCATCTTCTACATGGATAGACCAGCCATTGCCCGTCCACCAAGTCACCGCGCCTGATCTCAATTCATTTCCCGTCAGTAATTTCACGCAATTTTCTCCGCCTGCATGGCAAAATGGAACAACCGGTCTTCGGCATCGGATTTCAAGACAACTTCACCGACGATGATGATGGCAGGAGACACAACGCTTTCGCGCGCAATCATGTCACCCAGGTCAGTCAATATCGTGCGCATGGCACGTGCATCAGGCCGCGTGGCCCGTTCCAATACGGCTACGGGCGTATCGGGCGACAGGCCATCGCAAATAAGCTTTTCAGTGATGTCTGCCGCAGTTGCCACACCCATGTAGATAACCAAAGTGCGGCCTTTGCCAGCAAGTCCAGCCCAATTCTGGTCGGTCAGGCCTTTGCACTGACCAGCGACGAAGGTAACGGCGCTTGCGGCATCGCGATGGGTCAGCGGCAACATACTGGCTGCTGCACCGCCCATCGCGGCGGAGATGCCGGGAACGACCTCAACATCGATGCCCGCGTCACGGCACGCTTCGGCTTCTTCGCCGCCACGTCCAAAAATGAAGGGATCGCCGCCTTTTAGCCGCACGATCACCCGACCGATTTTAGCCTCGCGGACGAGTATGTCGTTAATGCCATCTTGCGGAACGGAGTGGCGCGAACGGCGTTTGGCGACCGAGATCAACCGCGCTGACGGGTTGATTAACGCCATGATGGCATCATCAACAAGGCCGTCATGCACCACCACATCTGCGGTCGAGATCAGCCGCACAGCCTTCACCGTAAGCAGTTCCGGGTCGCCGGGGCCAGCGCCGACCAAATACACACGAGCTTTTTCCATAATGCTAAAGTGGACCAGTTCATCGCCAACATCAAATCAGGATAAGTTGGCCACCGATTAGAAGAACTTTACCGATGCTTTAAGCTGCCTCATGATTACGCTCGTATCACTCCCTATCTCGTAAACTTTACGCGTAAAAATAGTTAGTTAGCTGCATGCGTTGAGCGCGCGGTCCATGGCACGAATGGCCGAAACCTTATCATTGAGCGGCTGCCAATCGTCTTTTTCGGCAATCGCCTGCCAAATGTCCTCCACCTCATTTATGAGCATCGAACATATGCGGCCGTTGGTCCAATAGGCATCCCGATGTGCATCTGCCGGGGTATATTTTTGCAGCAATTCAGTGAACGCCATTTGATTTTCGCCTGGAGTTGCGAACGCACTTTGGCTGCCAAAACGATAGTAATAAAAAAATGTGTCGATCGGAATTCTCTCCCGCGACATTGCCCGTTCGGCGGCTTCGACCAATTGGCGGTCATCTGCTTCTCCAAGCGATGCAACGCCCAGACGCCATAAAAAGCGCCGAATAATTGCCCTTTGATATAGTTCTGGGAACCGTTCCAGTGCTGAAATGAGCGGCGGAGCCTCCGACACCAGTCGCAAGGCAACGGCTAGCTGTCCAAGATTCCAGTGCAAGGCTTCGGCCTGTCTGCCAAAGGCATAGAGCCCGGATTCGTCAAAATAAGCTGCGGTAAATTGCGGATCCCAATATTCCGTAAAGCGCCATGGCCCATAATCGAAACTTTCGCCCGTGATGTTGATGTTGTCGGTGTTGAGTACGCCATGAACAAAGCCCGCTGTCATGTAAGACGCAGCAAGATCAGCGACGCGTTCAACCACTAGCGCAAGCAATTGCGCCGCTGGGTTCTCCGACGGGGCGACATTATAGAGCTGTGTCAGGCAATATGTGATCAACTGCTGCATAAACTCCGCATCGCCCTCAGCCGCCACACGTTGGAAGCTGCCAATGCGGATATGGCTGTGGCTCAGCCGCACCATGACCGCCGAGCGAGTGGGCGATGGCTCATCCCCACGCATCAACGCTTCGCCCGTTTCAATGATCGAGAATGTCTTAGAGGTGTTGACGCCAAGCGCCTCCAGCATCTCCGTTGCCAATATCTCGCGGACGCCACCTTTTAGCGTCAGGCGGCCATCGCCCCGCCGGCTGTAGGGTGTCGTGCCCGATCCCTTTGTTCCCAGATCAAGCAGCCGGTCATCACCGTCACGCATTTGCGCAAACAGGAATCCGCGACCGTCGCCGATATCCGGATTGTACACGCGAAATTGGTGCCCATGATATCGCAACGCAAGCGGGACCGGCATGTTACCGGGCAATAGTTCAAAGCGCCCAAAGTGCTGGATCCAAGTCGCGTCATCATAGTCCGCCAGCCCGATTGTTTCCGCCCAGCGGTCGTTGCGAAACCGCAGGATCGTCTCTGGAAAATTCGCGGGCTGTGCGGGATCACCAATTTGCGCGCCAAGGCTGGCGATTTGTGGATCGGGACGGTAGAGGGATGGGAACGGTTTTTTATTCATATATCGCATCTGGGCGGTGCATAAAGGAAAGGCAAGTATGGCGGTGGTCCGCATCCTCCATTTGCATAGCAGTTTTAACGTAGGCAGTCAGGAATCGCGCACGGTTCGCCTGATGAACCATTTTGGCGATCAGGCAGAGCATACAGTGCTTTCGGCCGTCGATGACGCCTTTGGGGCAGCAGGCGCACTCGACCGTCGTGTGAAGGTCAACTTTCCAAAAGACGCAGCACCTTCCCTCGCCGGAATGCCAAGCATGGGGCGCTATCGCCGTCTCGCTGGATATATGAAGAAATTCCACCTCGTGCTCAGCTACAATTGGCAGGCGATGGACGGCGTTATGGCGCACACTTTGTTTACACGCAGCATGAACTTGCCGCCGCTGATCCATCATGAAGATGGCTTTGACCATGACGAAATCGAACGGCTGAAATGGCACCGAAATTGGTTTCGAACGATTGCGCTTCAACGGACAAACGCGCTTGTCGTGCCATCAAAAACATTGGAGAAAATTGCCCGCAATATCTGGCATCAACCGCTGGATAAGATATGCCGTTTTCCGAATGGGATCGATACCGATCACTTCAACCGTCGGCCACAACGCGGAGCTTTTCCGGGATACAAAAAACGGAACGGGGAAATCGTCGTTGGGACTATCGCGGGGCTGCGTCCTGTTAAAAATCTGCCACGGCTTGTGCGTGCAGTCGCAGCGGCTGGACCAAATGTCCGTCTGGCTATCGCAGGTGAAGGACCTGATCGCGACGCCATTATGGCAGAAGCTGGACGCCTTGGCATCGCCGACCGCGTGATGATGCCCGGTTTCTTGCGTGATACAGCGCGCTATATCCGCCTGTTCGATATATTTGCACTCTCATCAGATAGCGAACAATATCCAGTATCGCTTGTTGAAGCGATGACGAGCGCCCTTCCGATCATATCGACCGATGTAGGGGATGTCCGCAATATCGTGTCGCGCGAGAACCGGCCATACATTGTCCCGCGCAATGACGAGGATGCTTTTTCTAGCGCAATTATGGCTTTAGCAACGGACGCGGCATTGCGCGAAGCGTTGGGCGCAGCAAACCGTCTTGTAGCCTGTTCCCAATATGATGAAGAGACCATGTTTGCACGTTACCGACAGCTCTATGGCTCCGCCATGAAGCGTGCCGATTTTGCGCGACAAAGCTAGATAATTGCGATAGCGCGCCCCTAGAGAAGCACGCTGAACGGCGCTTTTGACGTAGATATTAGGGGTTACAATTGTGTTCAAAGGTCTGAAACCCATAATATATGGTGGCCGTGAAGTTTGGCCATTGGTCGAAGGTGGCAAGGGCGTTGCCGCAACAAATCACGCAAGTTCTGGCGCATGGGCTGCAGCCGGCGGTATTGGCACAGTTTCGGCTGTGAATGCTGACAGCTATGATGAAAATGGCGAGATGATCCCGCAGGTTTTCCATGGCAAAACACGCGCCGAACGGCATGAAGAACTTGTCGAATACGGCATTCGCGGCGGTATAGCGCAGGTTCGCCTTGCACATGAAATTTCGAATGGTCGTGGCGCAATCAACATCAACGTGCTGTGGGAAATGGGCGGCGCCCAGCGCATACTGCACGGTATTCTTGAACAGACCCGGGGCATGGTTACGGGCGTCACCTGCGGTGCTGGCATGCCATACAAGCTGTCTGAAATCGCCGCGCAATATGGCGTATACTATCTGCCGATCGTCAGCTCCGCACGTGCGTTCCGCGCCTTGTGGAAGCGTGCCTATCACAAGGTACCTGAATGGTTGGGCGCTGTGGTTTATGAAGATCCATGGCTTGCGGGCGGCCATAATGGCCTGTCCAACGCCGAAGACCCACGTAGCCCAGAAGATCCCTATCCTCGTGTTAAGGCTCTCCGGGATGTTATGCGCGTTGAAGGTATCGCCGATGATGTGCCGATTGTCATGGCAGGCGGCGTTTGGTTCTTGCGCGACTGGAATGACTGGATTGATAATCCGGAGCTTGGACAGATAGCGTTCCAATTGGGAACGCGCCCGCTGTTGACGCAGGAAAGTCCGATCCCAGCGGGGTGGAAGGACGCACTTACGCAGATTCCCGAAGACGGCGTATTGCTGCACCAGTTTTCACCAACGGGCTTTTATTCCAGCGCAGTGATCAACCCCTTCCTGCTTGAGCTTCAGGCACGGTCGAACCGTCAGATTTCTTTTGTGCAGGCGGCCGATGCGGAACACAGCGCACAGCTTGATGTTGGCGTGAAGGGTAAGAATTTCTGGGTCAAGCCAGCCGACCTCATGAAGGCCCGCGAGTGGGATGCACGCGGCTTCACCGTCGCGCTGAAAACACCTGATAATTCGCTGGTGTTCGTCACGCCTTCATCGGGGGAAGTTATCCGCAAGGATCAGAAGGATTGCATGGGCTGCTTGTCGCATTGCGGGTTTTCGTCTTGGAAAGACCATGACAATAATTCCACTGGCCGCCTTGCCGATCCGCGCAGCTTCTGCATTCAAAAGGCACTTCAGAATATCGCCCATGGCGCGCCCATTGATGAAAATTTGATGTTTGCAGGGCATAGTGCCTATCTGTTCGGCAAAGATCCATTTTATTCAAACGGCTTTGTTCCAACGGTACAGCAGCTAATGGATCGCATTTTAACGGGCGACTGACGTCGTTGATTGTTTACGGAATATTGACCTTCTTTGCCTAATGGAACGGTGAAGGGGGGCATTATGGGCTACACGTCGTTTCAATTTCGCAAATTGCCGCCTGCCCGTCTGGAGCATCGGGATGGTCTGCGTCATCCAGTTCTATTTGGCAAAGTAACCGTCCGGAGGCATGCGCAACGCCCCCTATCAGCGCTGCTTGTTGATCTGTCGGTATATGGTTGCCGCATCTTGCACGAGGGCAGGGTGAAGGCCGGCGACCGTGTATGGCTGCGGCTTGCGGGAAGCGAAACCATCGGTGCGACTGTCGTCTGGTCTGAAGGGGACCGATTGGGCTGCAAATTTGATGATAACCTAAACCGCAGCTTGTTTCGGGCACTGACGCTTCAGACGGGATAGCCCTGCTGAAAAATTGGCAAGCGCGTCGCGCCCCGCCAATATACTCAATCCAGATCCCAAGCGCGTTCGCCATGGCTGGATAAATCCAGCCCATCGCGTTCCTGATCTTCACTGACGCGCATCGGGATGAGTTTCGACACCACATAGCCTATAATCAGCGTCGCTACAGCAGAGTACACCGCCACTAAGGTAACGCCTTTTAGCTGTACCCAAAGCTGTGATGCCATGTCTGTACCCTCGGCATAGCCAGCGCCGCCAAGCGCCTTGCTTGCGAATACAGCGAGCAACACAGAGCCCAATATACCGCCAACGCCATGCACGGCGAACACGTCCAGCGAGTCGTCAATTTTAAGCTTACCTTTGACGATCCCAACAAACCAAAAGCAGATGATCGCGGCCAAGATGCCCAGGATCATCGCGCCACCGGGGCCAATAACGCCAGCGGCGGGGGTTATGGTGGCCAAGCCCGCAACGGCACCCGTTGCAAACCCAACTGCGGTTGCCTTGCCGACCTTAATCCGTTCAATCAAGAGCCATACCAAGGCGGCTGCCGAAGCGCCTATATGCGTGTTGATAATCGCACTTGCGGCGGCGTCATTGGCGGCCAATGCCGACCCGCCATTGAAACCAAACCAGCCCACCCATAATAATCCGGCGCCAGCGACCGTCAGAGCGGGGCTGTGGGGCAACATCAGCGTTTTAGGAAAACCAATACGCTTGCCAAGCATCAGCGCTACAATAAGCGCTGAGACGCCCGCGGTGGTATGGACAACAATGCCGCCAGCAAAATCAATAACGCCTTGTTCTGCCAAAAACCCGTTGCCCCAAACCCAACGCGTGACTGGGACATAGACCAAAAGCGACCACAAGCCGCTGAATGCTACCACCCAGCCAAACCGCGCCCGTTCCACCCATGCGCCAATGATAAGGGCGGGGGTGATGATGGCGAATGTCATCTGGAATAAAGCGAAAGCGAGCGCGCCTGTTGTTTGTCCCTCGCGAATTGAGCCCAACAGGCCATTAAACATGAAGTTTTCCGACGAGCCTAAAAAGCCGTTTCCGTTTGCTGAAAAGGCCAAGCTGTAGCCAATTACGATCCAGATGACCGATGCAAGAGCCGCCACTGCGCCACATTGCACGAGCACAGATAGAAAGTTTTTGGCACGTACCAGTCCACCATAAAAAAGGGCAAGGCCAGGCAGCGTCATCATCAGTACCAGTGCTGATGCCGTCAAAATCCAGGCGCTATCGCCGCTATTGGCCTCGGGCAACGTGCCGACAGCGTCTTGCGCCATTGCAGGCGCGGCTATCAACGCACTGATACAAAGTGCTGACTTCATTATCTTTTGTATCATGGTGTTGGCCCCTCGATTTTTATCAGGTGTCTCTAGGCAAGAGTGTTTGCAGGCTCAAGGTACAAAATTGCTGTTAAGCCACCGCAATAGAAAGAAAGTTGCTTACTGCCAGCCTTCCAGGACTTGATCCGGTGGTCGGTGGCCATCCGCCCAAACGCGTATATTGGTAATGACTCGTTCGCCTGACGCTCCTCTGCCCTCAAAGGTCGCGCTGCCCAAATGGGGAAGCAGCACGACGTTAGGAATGTCGAAAAGCCGTGAGTCGACGGCAGGCTCATGCGTGTAAACATCAAGGCCTGCACCTGCGATACGGCCGGTTTCCAACGCATCGATTAGCGCGTCTTCGTCAATCAACTCACCGCGTGAGCTATTGATGATATACGCGTCCCCTTTCATCTGCGCGATGCGGTCAGCGTTGATAATCTTTTCGGTTTCCAGCGTCAGAGGGCAATGCAGGCTGATGATGTCCGACCGCGCCACCAACCGGTCAATTTCGGGTTCAAATGTAATGCCAAGCTCATCCTCAACACTCGCGGGCAGGCGGTGGCGTTTGTTGTAAATAATGTTGAGGCCAAAGGCTTTTGCCCGCACGGCCACAGCTTCGCCAATACGGCCAAACCCGATGATGCCCAACGTCTTGCCGCCAATGCGATGACCAAGCATGGCCGTTGGGCTCCAACCGCGCCATTCGCCGCTACGCACGACCCGTTGCCCTTCACCAAGGCGGCGGGGCACATTCAGGATAAGCGCCATCGTTAGATCGGCTGTGTCATCTGTGAACACGCCGGGCGTGTTGGTAACGATGATGCCCTTCGCCTTGGCAGCTGCAAGGTCGATATGGTTAACGCCCGCGCCGTAGCTAGCGATCAGTTTTAGCCGGGGCGGCGCAGCGGCGATAACGACAGCGTCGATGCTGTCTGTCACCGTTGGCACCAGTACGTCGCAATCGGTCATTGCCGCGATCAGCGCTTCACGCGTCAGCGGCGTGTCATCAGGATTAAAGCCAGCGTCGAACAGTTCGGCCATTCGTTTTTCAACGGCCGGCAGCAATGTGCGCGTGACACGGATGGATGGACGTTCGATGCGGCTAAGTTCTGGCATAGGCATGACTAAAGCTGAATTCGCAGCAAGGTCAAGACTGGATGGTTGCGCTGCCCAACAACCTTCCCTTATAGAATGAAAACGGTGGTAAAAAATATGGGTGTTCAGAACAATTCGATACTGCGGTGCGGCGCCGCTGCGCTTGCATTTTGTGGCGGGGCTTCTGCGGTAGGGCAGGCGCAACAGACGCCGCCTTATTGGGCTTCAATTTCCCAGCCGGAGGCGCGGATGCGCACTGGGCCAAGCACAGAGTTTCCGGTCACATGGGTGTACAAACGGCAGAACCTTCCCGTGAAAGTCGTGGCTGTCCACAGCGTGTGGCGCAAGGTTCAAGATATGCGTGGCGACCAAGGCTGGCTGCATGTGCGGCTGTTAAGCCCCAAACGCGCTGCCATCGTTATTGGTAAAGACATTGGTACACTGCGTGATGCGGCCGATCCCGGCGCGCACATTTCCTGGCGTGTTGAACCCGGTGTCGTTGGCCTTATCGACGAATGTGACAGGGGATATTGCCGTTTCGAAACTGACGGTCGCTACGGTTATATCGAAACTGCACGTATCTGGGGCGACGAGGCTCCCTGATACAGGCCGTGGCGACGCGTGAAGCCTTAAGCTTCCACGCGTTCTGCAAGAACGGTAAGGCCGTTCGCATTCACCTCGGCAAAACCACCCGCGACCATCAGGCGTTCAGGCGTTGCGCCTTGCGTTTTGTATATCTCAAGCGCCGCGTCATTGCGCAATGTGC
>NZ_JBIKPH010000154.1:0-5060 GCF_044357595.1 Sphingorhabdus sp.
ATATGCGCGAAAAAGAACTCAGACTGGCGCTCATTTGTTATGGCGGGGTCAGCCTTGCCATCTACATGCACGGCGTCACGCGCGAAATCTGGCATATGGTCCGCGCCAGCCGCGCCTTCCATGACGGTGTGCAACCCACGCGCAGCAGCGAAATCGTCTATCGCGATTTGCTGGCGGAAATGTCCCGTGTCAGCGGCGTAAAATTGCGGGTGTTTACCGACATCATCGCGGGTTCCAGCGCAGGCGGCATCAACGGAATTTTTCTGTCGCAAGCCATTGTCACCGGCCAATCGCTTGAACCATTGACGGACATGTGGCTCGAAATGGCCGATGTCGATGTCCTGCTTGACCCTGATGCCCGCCCGCTATCGCGCTTCACCAAATTTTGGGCCACGCCAATTGCATGGATGATACTGCGCAGACGGGGCGGTGCGGTTGAACGGACCGTCGCCAAAGAAGCGCAGGAGGAAGTCGCCACAAAGCTGTCGCGCTTTGTCCGCGCGCGCTGGTTTGCGCCACCCTTTGGCGGAAATGTTTTTTCCAAGCTGTTGCTCGACGCGCTGAACGCCATGGCGGCGAGCAAGGCTGGGCCACTGCTTTTGCCAGAAAATCAACCACTGGATCTGTTTGTGACGGTAACGGATTTTAATGGCCATGATCAGGTCTTGCGCCTGAACAGTCCGGAAGAAGTGACTGAATCCGAACATCGCATCACAGTGGATTTCTCGACACGCGGCCGAACAGGACTTGCAGAGATCGCCGAGTTGATATTCGCGGCCCGAGCTACGGCGAGCTTTCCGGGGGCCTTTCCGCCATTTTCCGTGCGTGAACTCGACCGCTTGCTGACGCGCGAGAATGTCACATGGTTTGGCCGCAGTGCATTTTTAAAACGTATATTGCCGCAACAATTTGCCGCCAATGCCGCTGAGGACACGATGCTGATTGACGGTTCGGTCCTTGCAAACGCGCCTTTTAACCAAGCGATTGCCGCGTTACGCAACCGCCCTGCACGCCGCGAAGTAGACCGGCGCTTTGTGTATATCGACCCAAAGCCAGGTCGACCAAGCTTCCGATTTGGCAAGCGCAATGCGGACGGCACTGCCGACATGCCGCGCAAGCCACCGGGGTTTTTCTCGACCATATTGGGTGCGACATCCAACATCCCACGCGAACAACCGATCCGCGACAGTCTGGAAAAAATCACGGGGCACTCTGACCGGATCGAGAGGACCCGCCGCATCGTCGACAGTCTTCGCGACGAAGTAGAAAATACGGTCGAAACGCTGCTTGGCAAAACATGGTTCCTAAGCCAGCCGACAGCGGCCCGTATGCAAAAGTGGCGGCAATCGGCGCAGCAAAAAGCCATTGTAGCAGGTGGGTTTAGCTATCGTGCGTATAGCCATCTTAAAGTTGCAGGCGTCGTTGACGACATTATCGCAACCGCACGCCGAAGCCTTCCCGATTCATCCCCCGCCTTTTTTCGTGCGCTCCGCAGCGCATTATGGACAGAGATTAAGGCCCGTGGTGTTGACCACATGCCGCAACGCGCTGGCAAGGAAACGACGCGACAGGCGATCGCTTTTTTCCGCGCACATGACCTGCGCTTTCGGATCCGCCGCCTGCGCTTCCTCGCACGACACCTGACCGAAGAGGTCGAGAATGTCATAGACGTGCCAGACGACAATATCACCAACATGCGCGATGCCATTTATAAATGCCTCGCTGTGTTCCTCGATCTGGAAACGGCGGAGTTTTTGGGTGCCGATTTTGCTTTGGCTGCGCAAGCTGGCGTCTCCAATCCGGCAGGGTTGATGGACCATCTTGCCGCACAGCGCGACCTGATCAGAAAGGACACGCAGGTCGATAAAATCCTGTGTCAGGCGTTGCTCACGCTTCCGGTGGAGGCGCGCCGGGCGATGTTGCTTGGCTATCTAGGCTATGCGCTATACGATATTGCGACTTTGCCATTGTTGCAGGACGAAGGCTTGGACGAATTCGACCCTGTCAAAGTGGACCGCATTTCTCCCGAAGACTGCACCTCCATCCGCAAGGGTGGCGCCGCAGCCACACTTAAAGGCATCCAGTTCAACAATTTCGGCGCGTTTTTCAGCCGTTCCTATCGCGAGAATGACTATCTTTGGGGCCGCTTGCATGGCGCGGAACGGATGATTGATATTCTGCTGTCGTCACTGCCACAGGGCCATGAATTTTCGGCTAGCCGCGCGCAAAGTTACAAGCGACAGGTGTTTCATGCCATCCTTGATGAGGAGCAGGACCGGCTCACGCACATCCGTCCCCTCATAGATACGCTCAGGGTCGAGGTTGATCAGATTCACACTGACCTTCTACCACATCCGATTACGGCGCTATGCCGTCCCAAATGCCCTTAAGTTTATCAAAAAAGCCAGTTGATTGCGGGCATTCCTCGCCGGTTTCGGTTTCGCGGAACTCGCGCAGGATTTCCTTCTGACGGGCCGACAGCTTGGACGGCGTTTCCACATCGATTTGAATAACCATGTCACCGCGGCCACGTCCTTGCAACACGGGCATACCTGCCCCGCGCTGGCGCAGCTGCTTGCCCGACTGGATGCCGTCTGGAACGACGATGATATGCTCCGCACCATCAAGGCCCGGAATACGAATTTCGCCACCCAGCGCGGCTGTGGTGAAGCTTACGGGCACACGGCAGAACAATGTCGTGCCGTCGCGCTCAAACACCTTGTGCCGGGACAAATGGATGAAGATGTATAGATCACCCGCCGCTGCGCCATTTGGCCCAGCCTCGCCTTTGCCGGCAACGCGAATGCGCGTCCCCTCGTCAACGCCCGGGGGGATATTAACCGAAATGGTTTTGCGTTCATCCACCCGACCTTCGCCGCCACATGCACGGCATGGGGACTCAATCACTTCGCCGCGACCATGACAGGTGGGGCATGTACGTTCTACAACGAAAAAGCCTTGCTGCGCGCGCACTTTGCCGTGACCAGCGCACAAGTTGCAGCGGCGTTTGCCGGACCCCGGCGTCGCGCCAGTGCCTTCACATGTGCCGCACGCCGTTGCGACGTCGATGGTAATCTCGGCGTCTTTGCCATGGAAAGCTTCGTCGAGTGAGATTTCAAGATCATAGCGCAGGTCTGCCCCGCGTGCAGGCCCACGCTGGCGTCCACCAAAGGCATCGCCAAAAAAGCTTTCGAATATGTCGGAGAAATCCCCAAAGCCTGCGCCTCCTTGACCGCCGCCGCCCATGCCGCCATTTTCAAACGCGGCCTTGCCCAAACGGTCATAGGCTGCGCGCTTTTGCGGATCTTTTAGGACGTCATAGGCTTGGCTGATGGCCTTAAACTTGGCTTCGGACTGGTCGCAGCTGGGGTTGCGGTCGGGATGGCATTCCATCGCGATACGACGATAAGCGGTTTTCAGCGTCTTTTCATCCGCTGTCCGCTCAACTTCCAACAATTCATAATAATCAATGTCGAGATTCATGACTGACTAACCCCCCGGACTTTCCGGCCAACGCTGCGTTTCGAGAGCGACAGCCGGAAATTTTCAACATCAGTCTTTCTTGTCGTCTTCGACTTCGGAGAATTCGGCATCAACGACATTGTCGTCTGTTGGCGCTTCTTCCGATGCGGCTTCTGCCGAAGCTCCGGCCGCTTGCTCTTCTTTGTAAATCGCTTCACCAAGCTTCATCGCAACTTGGGCCAAGGCAGTTGCCTTTTCCTTCATCGCTTCGGCATCACCACCTTCGATGGCGGTCTTGGTTTCCGCAACAGCCGCTTCGATTTCACCCTTCAACGCGGCGTCAATCTTGTCGCCATGTTCTACAAGCTGCTTCTCGGTGGAGTGGACAAGGCTTTCGGCGTTGTTCTTGGCTTCTGCCGATTCACGACGCTTCTTATCTTCTTCGGCAAAGGCTTCGGCATCGCGGACCATCTGGTCAATATCCGCATCCGACAAACCGCCCGATGCTTGGATCTTGATCTGCTGTTCCTTACCCGTGCCTTTGTCCTTTGCGGTCACGCTGACAAGGCCGTTGGCGTCGATGTCAAAAGTCACTTCAACCTGCGGCACGCCGCGCGGTGCTGGCGGAATGCCAACAAGGTCGAAATTGCCAAGTAGCTTGTTATCCGCCGCCATTTCGCGCTCGCCTTGGAACACGCGGATGGTGACAGCATTCTGATTATCTTCTGCGGTCGAATATACTTGGCTCTTCTTCGTCGGGATCGTCGTGTTGCGGTCGATCATGCGCGTAAACACGCCGCCGAGCGTTTCGATACCGAGCGACAATGGCGTCACGTCGAGCAAAAGCACGTCCTTAACGTCGCCCTGCAACACGCCCGCCTGAATGGCGGCGCCCATTGCAACGACTTCGTCTGGGTTCACACCGGTGTGCGGTTCTTTACCGAAGAAACTCTTCACGACATCGCGCACCTTTGGCATGCGGGTCATACCGCCGACCATCACGACTTCATCAATGCCATCAGCCTTGATACCCGCATCGGCCAACGCCTTTTTGCAAGGCTCAAGCGTACGCTTGATCAAATCATCAACCAGCTTTTCAAGGTCGGCGCGCGTGATGGTTTTTACCAAATGCTTCGGACCATTTTGATCGGCGGTGATGAACGGCAAGTTGACTTCGGTTGTCTGCGTCGAAGACAATTCAATCTTCGCCTTTTCAGCCGCTTCCTTCAAACGTTGCAGCGCAAGCTTGTCCTTCGTCAGGTCAATGCCTTCGGCCTTGTTGAAATCTGCCGCCAGATGCTCAACGAGCACGCTGTCGAAATCTTCACCGCCCAAGAACGTGTCGCCATTGGTCGATTTTACTTCGAACACGCCGTCGCCAACTTCAAGGATCGAGATGTCAAACGTACCGCCGCCAAGGTCATAGACCGCGATGGTTTTGTTTTCGTCCTTATCCATGCCGTACGCAAGCGCAGCAGCCGTCGGCTCGTTAATGATACGCAGCACTTCAAGCCCTGCAATCAGGCCAGCATCCTTAGTGGCCTGACGCTGGGCATCGTTGAAATAGGCTGGAACGGTGATAACCGCTTGCGTGACGG
>NZ_JBIKPH010000061.1:0-13444 GCF_044357595.1 Sphingorhabdus sp.
TGAGCGTAACACCTGGCGCGACTTCCTCTCCCACCGCGTAGCTATTTTGAATGCCATCTTCGCCCGCGATAATGGCAGCCCCGCCGCCGGAACTCTCGTTCGCACGCACGCCAAATAAAACCAAGCTTAACGATGTCACATTCTGGGTCGTCGTAGCAGAAGCATCTATGCGATAAAAAGGGTCGAAACCGGTAAAAAGCGCAACCCGCGCAGCCGACGGAACAAGATTAATGCCCGGAGCACTCCATTGCGCAGTTGGTCCAATAGGTGTTACCGTAACCCAAATTAGGCGCGCAGTTTGAACAGCACATAAAGCAGACACCAAAGCGATAAGCGCCGCACCAACCGGCAATGAGGTCAGCCGGCGTGATTGCACTTTCACCCTTTCAGCCAACGATAATGCCACAAAGTCTCCTGCGCGAATCCGCCGATATCAGCGGACTAAGCCGCCTTTATGACGTAAAAGTGAAGATAATAAGACAGTTTAATTACTATGAACGCCTGATATGCGGGAAAGCAAAAAAATACGGCGGCATGTCTATTAACACGCCGCCGCAAGTGTGGGGGAAGATGTTTTCTTTAGAAGTTGAAACTAAGCCCGATAGACGCGCTCATGCCCGGATCATATTGGTTGTATATGACGCGGTTATTGCCTGACTGCTGGAACTCGTTGTACTTCGTGCGAGTAAGGTTGCGAAGCTCGACCTTCAAATCGGCATCCTGCCCGGCAATTTTTATACCCTGCCGACCGACAAGATCTAGCCGAAAGCCTGGGCGCTCAACAACATCTGGCTGAGGCGGCGTCCCGTTGATGCCCCGACTGGTAACGCGATCACTGGAATAAGTGAGCAGGAACGTTAGCTGCGATAGCTTATCCGTATCTTCAATACCGGCTTGGAAATTGACGATATGGTCCGACTGCCCAGTCAACGGCGCACCATTCTGGAAATAATCTGTCGCTTTGGTGGAGAACGCTCCAAAAAAGCTTGTCTTGTCACTAGCCTGAACTTTTAACTTTGACTTGGTGTAGGTATAGTTTGCAACCAACACAAACCGCCGCGTTGCGAAGAAATCGCTGCTGCTTAAGTTGCTGAGATCGACATATTTCTGGACATCAATTTCGGCACCATAGAGCGATGCCTCTGGAGCATTTGCGAACGATGTCGTGAAATCGTTTGTAACAAATGCCTCAATCGGATTTTTGATCTTCTTATAAAATGCCGAAAATGAAAAGCGTTGCTCTGGCGCAAAATAATATTCAAACCGAGCCTCACCATTGTAAAGCTGACTGTCTATCAGCAGCGGGTTACCGCGATAGGCACGGTTTGTATCTGGATCAAAATATGGCTGATTGATTAACTCGCGAAACTGGGGACGTGCGATCGTTTTAGATCCACTGAAACGGGCTTTCATTTGATCCGTCAGGTCGACCGTAACCGTAGCAGCCGGCAACCAATATTGGCGCGACAAGTCTGTCGCCGCACCCGACGCGCCGGGTACTTTAAATACCTGGATCGGAACCACGGACTGCTCGGCTTTTTCCCAACGAACGCCGGCATCGAGGTTGAACATATCAGCAATCTGCGCGTTGATTTTGCCGTAACCAGCCCATGTTCGCAACTTAGCTTCAAAAGCTGGGTTTCCTTCGTCGCCTTCGAACAAAGAAATCTTGTAAAGATCAATAATCTCTGGCTGCAACAAAAGGTCGGCTCGCAGCATGCCTACGCCTGAAGGTAGGGCACTTGCGTCGAAGAAAAATTCGCGTCGCGAACTGATGCGGTCAGTGTCGGAGTAAGCGTTACCGAATGTTATGCCGATATCAGGCGTGATTTTATACGTCACGTCGACACCGCCGGAGATCAGCTCTTCCGTCAGTTTCGAAAAAATGACCCGCGCATCACCGCGGTTTCGGTTAAGAACGTTGACAAAATAGGCTCCAGTCGGATCAGAAGATGCATTCGTTCTTACATATTCCGTCGACAATTCATAAGGCGCGTCCCGTTGCGATTTTGAATATCCCCCGCGCATATCAATCCGCAGATCGGGTGTGACTTTAAATTCACCGACAACTTGCGTATTAGCGAGCTGACGTTCGTACCAAGCTGTCTTCTGGCGCATAACATCAGCGGTGCTCTGATCAATATTGCCGACGCTTAAACGGCCCTGTTTGATGGTGTCGTGAATATACAGGTTCGTCCAGCGAAGCTTATTCTCACCAAATTCAAGTCCTAGGCCAAGCAGACCGTTGGCGACAATACGCTGATCGGTGCCGACTTGATTGAAATCCGATTCGACGGTTGACACGTCCGCACTCAAGGAACGCTGCTGAATGGTGTCGCGCGTTGACCATTTATTGCTATAGCCGCCGCCTGCTATGATGCCGAGCTGTGACGCTCCAACGTCAAATGTTTTACCACCTGAAAAAGACAGCGATGCATTGGCGGGCAACTTCGTGTCCCGCTGCAAAATAGCATTGCGACCTGTTACAACACCTTTAGCGACGTCTTGTACGTTGACTTTATTTGAACTCAGCCGTTCACCGCTTGCGAGGAAGCTCTGGAGCGCGGGCGTAAAATCGCGGTTTGCATTGGTGTAACCCGACCAGTCAGACGAACTGCCGTAATAAGTATACCCAAGACGACCCGTCGATTCACTGTCACCAGACATTGTCCCCCCGATAGTGAAAAACGGATCGCGCGGTGTTGCCTTGGTCGTCAGGTTGATAACACCGCCGCCAAATTCACCCGGATAGTTCACAGAATAGCTTTTTTGCACCAACGACGAAGCGATTACGCCTGTGGGAAAGAGATCAAGCGGAACAACGCGCTTCAAAGGCTCTGGGCTTGGAAGCGGCGAACCGTTCAGCAGAGCCAGCGAATAGCGGTCGCCAAGACCGCGCACATATACATACCCATTGCCGACAACGCTAAGGCCAGTGACCCTACCCAATGCACCGGCAATATTGCCCTCGCCGGTCCGTGCGATGTCAGCGCTCGAAAGAACTGAGACGACCTGCGGTGACGACTTCGCGATGTTGCGGTCAAGATATCCGCGCACCACGATTTCGCCACCCGGTACCGATATTTCGGTTTCCTCTTCAGGCTGGGACACTTCCGCTGCCGCAGGCACTTCAGCTGCCTCTTGCTGTGTTTCAGTTGGCACTGGCTCCAGTGTCTGGGCGAGCGCCATATTTGGCGCGACGAGCGCAGTTGTAAAGAGCAACAGGCTTGCACGCCTAAATGAATACGACATTGGAATTTCCCTATTTCCTATTGAAAAAGGGTGGAGCGGGCCAATACGGCCGCGCTCCACCCAAATCATGGCTCGCAGCTTAGTATGTAGGCAGCGACGTGCAGAGGCCAGTTAGGCTCGTACCCAAGGTTGCGGTGGCGCTGTTGCAGGTCCAACCGGCGTACCAAGTGTCGCTCGCATCCTTCACGGCACCAATGTAGGTCGTGGCCGTAAAGAACGAGCTAAACGTAGTTGGGTTGGTACCAACGACCGCAGTCTCATTCGCACCATTGATAAACAGCGATGAGAAGCTCGTCGTAAACGCGTCATTGTTGCCGTTTGCGCCAGTGCCGAAGCTGGTAGCTACCTGCGCTGCGGTATATGACCCCGAACCCAAAAACTTTGTCGCATTACACTGTAATACCACAGAACGAGCAACAAGCGTTGCAGGCGTGGTACCCGAGCCATTCATCCGAATACATTCGTTATTTGGTGTAGCGATTATGCCGTTGATCAAAGTTGTGTCCGAGTTACCACGGAAGAGTGTCGCTGCAAGATCGCCACCACTGCCTTCATTGTCCGACGACGTTTGCGGCTGCAACGCTGTGAAGTTTGCAATCTGCATTTTACTGCGCGGCGTATCCGTTTCAGCTCCGTTGCTGTCAAACTCCAACAATGCGTCGCCCTTACCAGCACGCTGGATAAGCAAGGCGAATTGGATATTAGCTTGCGCCCCAGTGTCAATGTCAAGGCTGTCATCATCTGCACCGGTTGCAACATAATATTTCATGTTGATCGCACCGCCGAAGAACTCAACGCCATCATCCGAGCTGTTGTGCGATTGGATATATTCAAGCGTAGTACCTGTGCCGATGCTTTGCGCCGTTAGTGACTGCAATTCCTTGTTTGAACCAAGAACAAAGCCAGAGTAACGAATTTGAACATACTTCATAGAACCCGCATTGTAGGCGTTATCCCTACCGCCATAAATAGCCTTGTCGACTGAACCTTCGGTGTCACGCTCGCAGGTGCCTGCAGCAACCGTTCCGGTCAGGCAATCCGTGGTAACGCCACGGCCCATAAGAACGACGCCGCCCCACTGACCTTGCGATGTATCGGCATTGAAGCCGGCTACATTGTCTTGGCTGGTGAAAATAATTGGCAAGCTGGCCGTGCCGATTGCGGAAATCTTGTTGCCGCGGTTAACTGCTAGCCATGACTGGCCAGTCGCACCATAAAGGATCACGCCTGGCTGGATCGTCAAAGTAACGTTCGTGTCTGCCGTAAGTGGCGTGGTGCATCCAATAGTCGTTGAAGTTACTGGCGATCCGGCTGTTGGTGCCGTGAACCCGCCGTCGCAACCGACGTTCACGCGGCCATTCATAGAATAAAGGACCCCAGCAAGCTTCGGTAACGAACTCGACACCTTAATAAGGTTTGGCAGTTGGCAAATACGATAGGTACCGGTTGGGCCAGAAATCGTTCCAGCGTTTGTCAAACCCTGCGGGTCAGCGATCGAAGGACACGCGCCAGCGGCGGCAACAGTTGTTGGCGGCGGCGGGGGTGGCGGAGGGGGAGGGGCGGCTGGGTTATTAATGGTGATGTTACCACCGGTTCCGGGCGACGCGATGTCGTCTGCGCCACAACCAGTGACGAGGGCAGCGGCTGCCGTAGCATAGACAATCCCGCGCATTTTTGGGTTCAACATTCTAAATCTCCGCAACAAATAAGACTTGCCCGATTATAGGCACTTGCAACGGACCAGTGACGAATCAACATTAGGCCCCACCCGTTGACTTGAAAGTCGATAGAAGCGGACTGTGACATCACCATGCGTATCACATTGCAGTTGAGAGAATCTTTTACTTCAGAAATGTTACAACACCGGAATAACGTTGACGAACCCGCTTGGTACAGAACTAAAAATGAAAAAGGCGAGCCGTTAGGCCCGCCTTATTATGGCTTCAGTAACTGAAAAACAGATTATGGTGTCTTAACGTGCCGCAACGCGCCTTTGCAAACTCGCATAGGCCTTACGTGCCGCAACCTTCGAATTCATAACGCTGCCATCTGCCAGAACCAAGTCAACACTGTCGCGGCTTTCAAGCACAGCTTTAAACATCTTTGCAGCTTCGTCAGTGTGACCCATTCGCGCATAGGCACGGCCAAGGTTCAGTAATTTTGCTGGATCACCGCTACTGACCTGTTCATTCGCCATGATTTGGAAGACTGCACGTTCGTTATCACCGCGCATGAGGGCCTCATAACCTATGGATTCTTTTGGATACGAAATCTCGCCCGTCATACTTGGCGCCGCGTGCACTGCAGTACCCATAGTTCCCGCGATTAAAGCGCTGACTAATAATAGTTTCATAGCTCATCTCCCCTATCTCCAGGATTATGTTACAGTTATATTACATATATGCAATACAATTGTCATATAACTGTAACTTTTATCCGACGCAGCGATCGTTGGCAGGGACAGCCGAAATGTTTCGGACTTGTAACCGTTATCAAAATCACGGGATAAGCCCATTAAACCGCCACTTACTGCCCCTAAAGCGCGGGCTACAAACTTGCTATCGCGCCGACGCTGGCACGGGCCATGGGACTGACCCTGCCTGATACAGAAGTACCTGCTCTGAGATAAAAGGACAAAGGCGTGATCGATGGCAAGAAAACTGTCATCTATCTGCCACGTGCCTGACCAACGAATCGGCTATGCCCAACACATCTGGTGGGGGTAAAAGCAGATGACGGACACTTTGTTTAGTGGAATAGATGTAGATACAAATCAGCTTATTGAGCGGGGCAAAATAATACCAAAGCTTCCTACTTGGTTCGATAAACCCGAACCGCGAAGCTATCAGCCGAAGATGAAGTTCCGCACAGTCTGGATATCCGACGTGCACCTTGGCACAGCCGGTTGTCAGGCTGGGCTGCTTAGCGATTTTTTGCACTCGATCGAATGTGAAACACTGTATCTCGTTGGTGACATAGTCGATGGCTGGCGCCTGCGTAAGGGCTGGTATTGGCCAGACCAACATAATGAAGTCATCCGGCGACTCTTGAAAATGGCGCATCGCGGTACGCGGGTGATTTACATACCCGGTAATCATGATGAGATGTTCCGCGATTATGCGGGGCTTAGCTTTGGCGGCATCGAAGTGCAGCTAGAAGCCATACATACCACTGCCGATGGCAAATCGTTGCTTGTCACCCATGGTGATGCCTTTGACGGCATTGTTCTTTACGCTCGCTGGCTCGCGTTCTTGGGGGATCAGGCATATACCTTGCTGCTCAAAGCCAATATTGTTCTCAATGCCGTGCGTCGGAGGTTTAACCTCCCTTATTGGTCGCTGTCTTCTTATTTAAAAAAGCGTGTTAAAAATGCAGTGCAATATGTTGGTAAATATGAAGAAGTTGTTGCACGCGAGGCTCTACAGCGTGGTGTGCAGGGTGTAGTCTGCGGCCATATTCACTGCGCAGAAATACGGCAGTTCGACACGATTACCTATTATAATGACGGTGACTGGGTCGAAAGCTGCACCGCGCTCACCGAAGCTAAAGATGGGACTATGTCCATCATCGATTGGGCAGCACGTGTGCGTGATCAAGCGGCAAAAAGTGCGACGGTTGCAGCATGAGATTGGCCATCGCAACCGACGCTTGGGCTCCACAAGTTAATGGTGTTGTGCGCACCCTGAACGAGACGATACGCCGCTTAAAAGGACGCGGCCATGAGGTCGAAGTTATATCACCTGATCGTTTCACCACCATTGCTTGTCCGGGTTACCCCGAAATACGCTTGGCTCTCGCCCCGCGTTTCCGCTTGCGCAAGGTGCTTGGCGCATTCAAGCCGGACCTTGTTCATATTTCCACTGAAGGTCCAATCGGTTGGAGTGCGCGGGCATGGTGCCTTAAGCATAAAGTGCCCTTCACGACGGCCTTCCATACGCGGTTCCCAGAATATGTCGCAGCGCGCACAAATCTCTCGCCTGACCTCATCTGGCCGATCATGCGCAGATTTCACAAGGGGTCCCGCGTAGTTCTTACTGCGACACAAAGTCTGCGTGATGAGCTTGAAAGTCGCGGCATACGCCCGACGCGATTGTGGTCACGCGGTATTGACCATGACATCTTTCATTCCCAACAAGGCAAGCATCCGGCGCTACAAGATATTGTAAAACCGATATTATTGTGCGTTGGCAGGGTTGCTGTTGAGAAGAATCTGGAAGCATTTCTGGACGCAGATGTGCCGGGAACAAAAGTGGTCGTCGGCGATGGCCCTGCCCGCGCGGCGCTGGAAGCGCAGTATCCTGGCGCCATTTTCCTCGGAACGCGACAAGGCGCAGAGCTTGCGAGCATCTATGCATCCGCTGACGTCTTTGTTTTCCCAAGCAAGACCGACACGTTCGGCCTCGTCATATTGGAGGCATTGGCCTGTGGGACACCGGTAGCAGGCTATCCGGTGCAAGGGCCGCTCGATATAATTGGCGTAGAAGGCCTTGGCCCCAACAAGGAGTTAAAACGGCCCATTGGGTCGCTGAACGCAGATTTGTCGCAAGCCATACAAGACGCGCTGAGGCTGGACCGAGCGGACGCCGCACACTATGGCGCGACCTTTTGCTGGGATGGATGCACTGACCAGTTTGTGAACGGCATCACCCGCACTGAAACAGCCGAAGCTCTGGCCGCGTAGATCTTTACGCATATCAACTGCGCTGCGTGTATTGCGCCACAGAATATGCCCGTGAGATTTGGAAGGTTGGACACACCGAACTAAAAACGGGAGGATTCGCAGGCGGTGTGTCCGATACAATAACAGGCAAAGCGCGTTTATGTTCCCGCGCTCGCCTTAGCCGCCGTTTTTTCTCATGGTCGCCATCATCGCAACATGGTTAAGACTAGTTAGTCTGCGTGCTGTCTTAGCTGCGACAGCGCCTTACCCGCGGCAGCCACCGTGCGCACAACGTCATTGGCGCTGGTATTCCAGCCACAGACGCTGATCCGCATAACGCGTTCTGCGTTCCACGTACCCCCACTTAAAAAAGCTTCGCCGCTGGCGTTAATGGCGGCGATCACAGCATCGCTGATGTTATTACCGTTCTCCGTATCAAACCGAATGAGCCCTTGGTTCATGGTCGGACGCGCGATGCCAGTTGCGCCGTCCAAGGCCGCTATGCCATCATAGATCGCGACTGCATGGTCGCAGCAACGTTCCACCATTGCCGCGAGCCCATCGCGGCCCAGTTCCATCAATGCCGCAAGCGTCGGCAATGATCGCGCACGCCGTGACCATTCCGGCGTAAAATCCATTGGGTCACGCACTGGACCACCGCTGCTTAAATAATCCGCAGTCATCCGCATGGCGGCACTGTGCGCCTGCGGGTCCCGGGTGATCGCCATTCCGCAGTCATATGGGGTATTCAGCCATTTATGCCCGTCGGTCGCCCAGCTATCAGCCAGAGCTATGCCCTTCACCAGTGGTGCAAGACGCGGGCTTGCATTCGCCCACAAGCCAAAGGCACCATCGACATGCACCCAGGCACCGCTGGCTTGTGCAATGGGACAAAGAACCTCAAAATCATCGCATGCGCCAATGTTGAGGTCGCCAGCATTCAGGATCACAATAGTCGGCGCATCAGGGGCCTGCGCCAATGCTGCTTGCAGCACGTCGGCATCGACCTTGCCGGATGTCTTACCACCCAATGGTTCAATGCAATCGCTGCCTAAGCCAAGAAGGCGCAAGGAGCGCGTTACCGACAAATGATGGTGGGCGTTGGCCAATATGCGAATGGCCGGGCTACCCTGAAGCCCCTTGGCTTCGACATCCCATCCCTGCCGCGCAAGTACACCATGGCGCGCCGCAGCCAGCGCGGTAGTGTGCGCCATCTGGCAACCCGTCACAAAGGCATAGCTGGCGTCTGTAGGCAGCCCCAGCGCCTCCAAAAGATATTGGCCGGCAACCTCCTCAAGCACGGCGCCTGCTGGGCTTGTTGACGCCAACACCGCATTTTGGTCCCACGCCGAGCACATGATGTCGGTGGCCAATGCGGCGGGTAAAGTACCCCCCTTTACCCATGCAAAGAATCGGCCACTGGCATTGGCGGTTAACCCCGGTTCTGCCGCCGCTGCGATGGCGCGCACAACATCATTTGCTGGCATTCCGTGTTCCGGAAAATGTGACGGCAACATTGACCGCATGTCATCCGGCGTACCCCGTGAGGCAACAGGCCGTGTGTCCAATGAAGCAATGTAACGGCGGGCTTCGGCAAAAGCGATATCAAGTGAGTCCATGAGATATCGTTAGAATATTTGCCTCAATAAGTCGACGCGGTTGTCATGGCTTACCGGACGAAGGCTGACTTTTTCGTGGGAAAGAAATGTTTATTATGCAAAGGGCCTTCCTGCGTTCAAATGGCGCACAATTATGGAACGGATATCATGGCGTGTAATACAGTTAAAGTTTTGACCACACATCACTGGAACACGGGACTATTTTCGTTTTCCGTGGAGCGGCCAACATCTTTTCGCTTTGTCAGCGGTCAATTTGTGATGCTTGGCCTGATGGTCAACGGCAAGCCACTGTTGCGCGCATATTCAATCGTATCGGCTTTTTGGGAAGAGTCGCTTGAGTTTTTGAGCATCATCATTCCCGACGGTCCGCTCACGAGCCACCTATACAAAATCAAACCCGGTGATGAAATATTGTTGGGGGAAAAGCCAACGGGCACGTTGACGATGGATGCGCTGATCCCAGGCAAACGCTTGCATATGATTGGGACAGGAACAGGCCTTGCTCCTTGGATTTCGATCATCCGCGATCCGGGTGTGTACGAACGCTTCGAACATATCACCGTTCAGCATACGGTCCGGCAAGTCGAGGATTTGGCCTACCGCGATCTGCTTGAAAGCAAATTGGCGAGCGACCCCTTGGTTGCAGATGAAGCCAAGCTGCAACTTACCTATGATCAGTCAGTGACAAAATGCCCAACTTGGACTGACGAAAATCGCCGTATTACGGACCGTATTGCGTGTGGGGACTATCCACTTGATCCCGCCACAGACCGCGTCATGCTGTGCGGCAGCATGGCAATGATCAAGGAAACAGGCGCGCAGCTGGAAGCCCTTGGTTTTGTCGAGGGCGCCCATTCGCACCCTGGCACTTATGTGCTTGAGCGCGCCTTCGTCGGCTAGAGAATGAATAAATTAAAGCGGCCGAGACATCAGCCAATAGGCATACCCGGCGGAACTGCAGGCAGAAGCGTCCGGTCAGACAGTGCCACCGTTAAAGCAGCCTGATCGGATAAGAGCGCGCCGAGGCCCCTGCGCCACGTCAGCCGTCTGCCGTTCAGCAGCTGTCCAACTGATCGGTAGTGGCCCCTTTCACGCAAAGCCGTGGCGTTTCTATCATTCGGATTTTTGCATAAAAATCCGAACGAGACAGAAGTGCGATTTGTTGCATTCAATCGATCGCAACACATTTTGCAGCTTCGTTGACGATCTGCCCTGAATTTTTAAAGAAATGGTCGGGGAGACAGGATTCGAACCTGCGACCCTCTGGTCCCAAACCAGATGCGCTACCAGGCTGCGCTACTCCCCGACATGGGATCACTGGTATAACAATGTCCTCGCGGCTGGCTGCCCACCATCTTCGCGATGCGAAGGTGGTGGGCCCGGAGGGACTCGAACCCCCGACCTAGCCGTTATGAGCGGCCAGCTCTAACCAACTGAGCTACAGGCCCTAACCGGCTCGCCAACTACCTGCGGGCCGATAGCCGAACTTTGGCAGAATAGGCAAGCCTTTATCTTACCTAAATGACGTAATTTGGCTGGTAGATTTCATTTCGGCCGCAATCCTTCTGCGGACAGCCATATTTCGTAACCCTTGGAAGTCTTGCATAAACCTGACGCAAAGCCAATCAAGTGACTTAAAAGCAGAGCAAATGACAATCGCTAACAGCAACCGGGAGGGCCATCGCTCTGCAACAGACATGCGCGTTACAATTACCAAATGTGTCGGCGAACGCCTTTGTTATCCGTTTCACGCAATTTTTGGCGGTTCCTGTTGAGATAATCACCTGATTTTACAGCGGCAGGCTGTTGTCAGAAACATGAAAGCATCAATTTTGGTCCATCACACTATGGGACAATTGCAATCCGCTATAATTATATTATAAGCACGGGCCATAATAGGAACGGAAATTACGATTTTATGGCCAATACGAACCTTGACGCGATAGATATGAAGCTTTTGGCTGAATTACAGGCGAATGGTCGCATTACCAATGTGGAACTCGCGACAAAGGTAGGTTTGACGGCGCCGCCATGCCTTCGCCGCATGCGCGCGCTGGAACAATCAGGCACAATCAAATCCTACCATGCTGACGTGGACGCAGGTGCTTTGGGCTATACCATCACTGTGTTCGCAATGGTCAGCCTCAAAAGTCAGGCGGAGAAGGATTTAAAGGCATTTGAAGAGCATGTCAGGGCGCTACCCGATGTGCGCGAATGCCATATGCTCAACGGTGAAATTGATTTTATCTTGAAGATTGTCGCCCGCGACCTTCAGTCATTTCAGGAATTTTTGACGTCACAACTGACGTCTGCGCCAAATGTCAGCAGCGTCAAAACATCACTAACGATCCGCACCGCTAAAGACGATCCCGGCGTTCCTATTCCGCAGGCATAAAAAAGGGCCCGATTGCGCAGGCCCTTTTTTGTTGTTGTTTTATAATTCAGGTCGACGGGGCAGCGGCAACAGGTGCAGCGGCAGGCTTGGACAATTGGTCGATATACATGTTCCAATATTCGGCAATTGCCTTGCGGTTAGGGTTGTTGATCATGGCAAAATCAGCCTTCGCGCCGGCATAATCGCCCAACATTGCTTTAGACATTGCGAGACGAAAGCGCGTGCGGTCGGTCTGGTCGCCGCCATCCTTGTCCAGAACGGCTCCCTTACTCAACGCCGATTCATACAAATCCTTGGCCGTCTTGTAATCCTTGTGCGAGAAAAACGAGTCTGCAGTTAGCGACGCCAGCATCGGTTTCGAACTGGCTTTTGCAGGGGCTATCGTGCCAGGCAATGTGCGTGTGTCCTCCGCAAGCCGCGATTTGGCTTCGTTGTAACGCTCGCTAAAGGTCACGTTATTGCGGGAGATCACACCCTTATCGAAACCTTCGTCAAGAACCGACACCGCTTCTGCGGGGTAACGGACACCAATATAGCTCAAACTATCAAGATAGGCCGCATATTCCTGTTGAAAACGCAGGCCATTAGTAGCGCGCATCAAACGCAATATATCGAGTGATTCTTCAGGATTAAAATCACGCGACCGGTCAAAAAACGCTAGCGCATCATGCCAATAATCAGGGTTATTTTCTGTTATGACCAATTCCTTGTAGAAATTGGAAGCGGCAGTATAATTCTTCATTTTCGCGGACAGATTTGCCGCACGAATGACATAGGCCTTGCTTACGGCTCCAGCTGCCTTGCTCGACTCAATAGCCTTCCCAATCCATGCAATTGCATCGGCATCCTTGTTCTGCTGCGACATTGCGTTGGAGACCAGATATTCGATGTTATTGGCACGGTAGCCGATGTTGTAAGCATCAATCATATACTTTTCAGCGTCAGCAAACCTTTTGCCATCATAGGCGATTGCGCCCTTTCTGAAGGTATATTCCTTCTTCAAATCGACTGGCGTAGTTGCCGATCCGATCAGCAGGTCAATGCCCTGCTCCTGAAACGCCAAATCTTTCAAAGGCGCGCCTATGTTGATCGCAAGAATGCCTGCCTCATACCGGTCATCGTCGTTGCCAATCGCTGCAACAACCGTCGAAAACGCCGCCTTAGCGGCGACGGCATCCTTGGTTTTGTTAAGCATGTTCGCCACTGGCATATAAGCCGCGATAAATGGCTTGGAATAATTCCGCTTCGGCGCCGCAGGCGCTGCTTCCTTACCCTTTTTTTCCTTTTTAGGTTTTTCATCGGACTGCGCAAACGCGGCCGGTGCGGCGGATACCGCAACCAAAGAGAGGGCTAAGGCAAATTTTGAAACCAGTTTCATATTACTCTCCGCAATAGTATTTTTGGCCGTGGCCGCTTAATGGATCGGTTTATAGAACCTTGCCAACGTCTGTGCAATTGCCATAGCGCCACTGCATGAATTCCCGTTGAACGAAATGGAACAAAAAACAAGTGGCTGAT
>NZ_JBIKPH010000062.1:0-13403 GCF_044357595.1 Sphingorhabdus sp.
TGCATCCTTTGAAATTTAGCCAGCGTCCAAGATGATGCATCACCCTGTCCGCCGCTTTTTGGTTAATCAACGCGACATGCACAGCATTCTGCCGCCCAAGCGCCGCCGAGAGTGCATCTCGGTCTACTGGCAGTTTAAAACCGCCCTTTCCGGAACCTTCGGCACCCTCACCGACCCGCCAGGCTTGGTCGCGTTTGCCACTGCCGTCGGCACTGGCGTCCGAAGCGTGCAGCAACAGCCGGACCTGACCGCTGCGCGATGCGGAATCGATCTTCTCTGCCCCCAAGATAAGGTGCCCTGCCCTTGCTTCCAACCCCAACCGATCGAGAAATCCCTTTTCGAGCCCGCGATCAATGCGGCCAGTCAGGTCATCGATAATGTCGATTTTGTCAGTTTTGAACGCGCGACGTAGCAAGCCGGCAAGCTTGCCCTTGGTGAGCGCTATAGACAATTCTTCACCAGACACGCCAATCCATGCGCCACGGCCGGGCGCCTTGGCGAACAAATCGGGCGCAATGCTGCCATCGGGGCCGAGCGCAAGCCGGATGAGCTGGGCACGAGTCCCATGCTCACCTGACAATATGCACTTCCTTATTGGGGAGTGTCGGTTCTCATTGAGAGTCGTCCGCTGCAATCGCGTCCTCCTCTTCGAACCAATGTGCGCGGGCAGCCATGATGATCTCATTGCCCTGATCTTCCGACAGACCAAAAACCGCTAGAATGCCGGCCTTGTCTTCCGTGCGGTTACGGCGCATCTCGCGATCGCTGCGTTCGTTACGGCGTGGTTCGCGTGCCTTTTGAATAAGCTCGTCGGTAGCCAAGTCAGCAAGATCGTCGAGCGTCTTGATGCCAGCCTTGCCCAGAACCACCAGCATCGCTTCGGTCAAGATTGGCAATTCCGCAACGGCATCTTCCACGCCCAATTCGCGGCGTTCGGCTCGGTTAGCCTCCTCGCGACGATCCAACGCTTCTTGTGCACGGCTCTGGAGTTCTTCGGCCAGACCTTCATCAAAGCCCTCGATTGCGGCGATTTCCGACGGATCGACATAAGCGACTTCTTCGAGTTCACTAAAGCCTTCGGCGACCAGCAACTGGGCAAGTGTTTCATCAACATCCAACTCTTGCTGGAACATTTCGGAACGCTCGACAAATTCCTTCTGCCGCTTCTCGCTCGATTCCGCTTCGGTCATGATGTCGATGCCACGGCCAGTCAGCTGCGATGCGAGACGGACATTCTGTCCGCGACGGCCAATCGCAAGGCTTAATTGATCGTCAGGAACAACGACTTCGATGCGGCCTTCTTCTTCGTCGATCACAACGCGGCTCACCGTTGCTGGCTGAAGGGCGTTTACGATGAAAGTTGCTGTATCTTCCGACCATGGAATAATGTCGATCTTTTCGCCCTGCATTTCCTGCACGACGGCCTGAACGCGACTACCTTTCATACCAACGCAAGCGCCAACTGGGTCGATGCTGCTATCGTGGCTGATCACACCGATCTTAGCGCGGCTGCCCGGGTCGCGAGCAGCGGCCTTGATTTCGATGACGCCGTCATAAATTTCGGGAACTTCCTGCGCGAACAATTTCTTCATGAAATCAGGATGTGCGCGGCTCAAAAGGATTTGCGGGCCGCGATTTTCGCGCTGCACCTTCATGATGAGCGCACGGACGCGATCACCACCGCGCACAACTTCGCGAGGGATCTGCTGGTCGCGGCGGATAACGCCCTCTGCCCGGCCAAGATCGACGACAACATGACCAAATTCGACTGATTTCACCACACCTGTGATAATCTCGCCTGTACGATCCTTGAACTCTTCAAACTGGCGCTCGCGCTCTGCATCGCGCACCTTTTGAAAGATGACCTGCTTTGCCGATTGGGCGTCGATGCGACCAAGGTCAACTGCGGGTAACGGGTCGACGATGAAGTCGCCAACAACGGCGCCCTTTTGCAACTTGTCGGCCTGCTTCAAGTCAACTTGTTTGAAATAATCTTCGACATTTTCAACGACTTCAACAACGCGCCACAAGCGCAGGTCGCCCGTCTGGGTGTCCAGCTTCGCACGAATGTCATTTTCGGCACCATAACGCGCACGCGCGGCGCGTTGAATAGCTTCTTCGAGCGCTTCTATAACAATCGACTTGTCGATCATCTTCTCGGTGGCGACCGCATTGGCAATTGCAAGCAATTCGGCCTTGTTGGCGGCAATACTACTGGCCATGTTCTTAATCTTCCTGTGCTTCATCGTGAATGGGTTCGGCTTCTACTTCGTCCGCCCCATCGCTGTTGATGGGGGCAGTCGACGCAATCAACCTGTCTGTCAAGAGCAGCTTGGCATGGCCAAGTGCGGAAAATGGGAATGTCAGCCGTCCGGCCTTGCGGTCATCGACATGGATTTCTTCGCCGTCGACACCGGCAAGGTCACCACGAATATTCTTGCGGCCATCCATTGGCTCGCTGAGTTCAATCTTCGCCTCATGCCCTACCCAGTCAGCGAAATCCGCCAAGCGCGTCAGTGGCCGGTCAATGCCAGGTGAACTGACTTCAAGGCGATATGCCTCAACAATAGGGTCAAGCTCGTCAAACAGGTCAGAGATGCGGTGCGAAAGCGCCGCGCAATCGTCAATATTCAACTGTCGTGTTTCAGGACGTTCTGCCATCACCTGCAAGGTCGGCTCATCGCTACCCTGTGCTCCGTTAGAAAACCACGCCACGCGCACCAACGAAAAGCCAAGCGCTTTCGCCTCAGGGGCAATCAAACTGCTCAGTTTATCCAGATCAGGCACATTCAGTCTTTCTTATACGACATGCAATGACTTTCAGCGCCGGCCCCAGTGGCGCCAGCCCTTCCAAGTTCTCACAATGTAAGGATGCCGTGGGTATAGTGCGGAAGCCTTTCCTATGCAAGCCTCTTGCACATAGGGGTCTGAATTCCCAACTATCTTAGGCACAAATAATAGGAGCACTTATTAATGTCGAAATTGTCTTTCCTGCTTGGCGCGTCATTTCTAGCTGCAGCCTGCCAACCTTCGGTCAGTGACGCCGCCCCCACCGACACCAGCGGGAAGCCTTTTGACGTAGCAGTCGTTGCGGACTTCGATCAGCCATGGGCCATGACGTTTGTGCCCAACACGCCATATGCCCTTGTGACCGAAAAGAAGGGCAAACTAAAGCTGTGGCAAAATGAAGGCCCTGTTGTGGATGTTGATGGCGTTCCAGCAGTCGCATATGGCGGCCAAGGGGGCCTTGGTGACGTCATTCTCCACCCAGACTTTGCCAAAAACAAACTTGTCTATCTCAGCTTTGCCGAAGCGGGTGAAGGTGGGTTTGGCGCGGCAGTGGCAAGAGGCAAGCTTACCATTGCAGGCGGCAAAGCTGCCTTGAGCGATGTTCAAATAATCTGGCGGCAGGAACCCAAGGTCTCGGGTCAAGGCCATTTTGGCCATCGTCTCGCT
This sequence comes from Sphingorhabdus sp., assembly GCF_044357595.1. GTDB lineage: Bacteria > Pseudomonadota > Alphaproteobacteria > Sphingomonadales > Sphingomonadaceae > Sphingorhabdus_B. The sequence goes on from NZ_JBIKPH010000062.1 coordinate 3,457, forward strand.
TTCGGGCCGGATGGCATGCTGTATATCAGCAGTGGCGAGCGGCAGAAATTCGACCCTGCGCAGGACCTCAACCAAAATCTTGGTAAAATTGTTCGGTTGACCGACAGCGGGGTGGTTCCATCGGACAATCCCTTTTACGATCAGGGCCGTGTAAAATCGCAAATCTGGTCTTATGGGCATCGCAATCCGCTTGGCATCGCCTTTGATGCGCAAGGCCGGCTATGGAACCAAGAAATGGGACCTGCGGGTGGTGATGAATTGAACCTTGTTAAGAAGGCAGCCAATTACGGCTATCCTTTCGTGTCCAATGGCAACCATTACGACGGTCGCGATATTCCAGACCATGCAGCAGGTGACGGCTTTGCAGCGCCCAAAGTGTTCTGGAACCCCGCCATATCTCCTGCTGGCCTTATGATTTATTCAGGCGACATGTTCAAAGAGTGGAAGGGCAGCGCATTTCTTGGCGGTCTTGGCGCAAAGGCGCTGGTGCGGGTTAAGCTGGATGGCGAAAACGCCACCAAAGCCGACCAATGGGATCTGGGCGCGCGCATCCGCGAAGTAGAACAGGGCCCTGATGGCGCTATCTGGTTGCTTGAGGATGAGTACCGCGGTTCAGAAGGACGCTTGTTGAAACTGACGCCGAAGAAGTAGCAGATGCTGCGGCGACGCCTTATGGCGCCGCCGTCACCGTTCCTGTAAGATCTGCAAGGAAAGATCGTACGCGCTTCGCATTCATGCCCAAATCACTTAGCCCAACGCGGCTGACAGAGCGCATATCGACAATGCTCCCCTCCCCCGTGTCAGATGGACGTACCCGCAATACGACGTCATCTTTAAACTGAAAAAATGCGCTGGTTTCAGTCGCTTCCAGCCGGCCTTCTGCGGGCAAAGAAATCGCAATGTCCCAATTGCGTGCTTTTGCGAGGCGTTCCGCCTTGGCAATAACCATTGCCACAGGTTCATTAATACGAACCGAACGAATGTCGCCATAGCCCTTTTGATGGACAACGCCCCAACGCTGCTGCGGAGTAAGGCCGCGCATTTTCAAATCATCCGCGCCAGGAACATTGTCCAGATTGTCCGCACGCAGCTGCAATGTCTGAAAGGCTGGCGGATCAGCAAGATCGGTCGATATATCATGAATGGCAGGCACCGTGAGTGCCTTGACAAGAAACGTTCCTACCCATCCCACATAGATTAACGCAACAAGCATACCAACCCAACGGCGTGCGCGCGGTGGTGGCGCAACAGACTTACGCAAGCGCCATGCTTGAAACAGGCTAATCAGAATAGCGCCAATGCCTAACAGAAATGCGAAAAAAACGCCCTTGAGACCGGAGGTATACTCCCAGAACCCCCAACCTGTTCCAACAGCGGAAACCAAGCCCCAGACAAACGAACCTATCCCGGCAATCAAAACCAAATAACCAGCATAATCTTTTTTGATACGCGCAGGCTGTGCGAATTGGTCTTGCGCAGGTAACATAGTCGCCTCTGATGTGTCTTGGGGCACGTCTTGATCGTTCACTATGTCGTCTCCTGCGTAAAAAAGCATCGAAGTTGAAGATGCTAATGTATGTTTGCCATAAAGGCAATTTACCGCTGCCTATATTATTGGTGGTGTTATATATTGGATTGGACAAAATGAATCTGCGGTGACAGGGCGCGGCGATAACATTCCCGCGCTGCGCGCAATTCAATAGGCCAAAACATGTTTCAGTTCTCGCCCTTAACCGGCACATCTGCAGATGCGTTGAACGCGCTACTGGATGATGCATTTGGAACTGACCGGCATATGCGCACCGCCTATTTGCTGCGCAAAGGCATGACCGCTATTGATCATCTGTCCTTTGCCATATTAGATAGCGGCGTCCTTGTCGCAAGCATCCAGTGTTGGCCCGTCCGCGTCGATACGGCCGCCTTAATCTTGGTAGGACCAGTCGCTGTTGCCACCCGTTTCCAGAACAGCGGGCTTGGGAAGCAACTCATGCAATTGATGCTGAATGCTGCAACGCCGCAAGACCCGCCGATGGTGATGATTGGCGATCCCGAATATTATGGCCGTTTTGGTTTTGAAGCTGAGGGCACATCTGGCTGGACCTTGCCCGGCCCTTGGGACCCAAGGCGTTTGCTTCTGCGCAATAGCAATATGGTTGCTTTGCCAACGCACGGCATGCTTGGACCAACTGACTAAGCTTTGACGATCGCTAGCTTTGTCCGTATCGCGTTCCTATGCCTTATGAAGCACCAGATCTAGCAAAGCTTACACTGTCCGATATTACGGAACTTGTTGCGGCGCGAAAATTGCCGCCGGTGGAAAGCTGGGAACCCGCCAATACGGGCGACAGCGAAATGCGGATCGCGTCGGACGGCAAATGGTTTCATCAGGGCGGCGAAATCACGCGACCTGCAATGATCCGGGCTTTTTCGAGCCTGTTGCGCCGAGATACCGATGGACAACATTGGCTTGTGACGCCGCAGCAAAAGCTTTCGATCATCGTTGATGATGTACCATTCATTGCTGTCGAGCTGCAAAGTGAAGGCGAAGGCCAAAACCGCACTCTGGCGTTCCGCCTGAACAGCGATGACCTGGTTTTCGCTGATGCTGATCACGCAATCGAGATGCGCAACGGGCTGTTATATTTGTATGTACGGGAAGGCCTATGGGCAAAGCTTGCGCGTCCAGTATATTACGAGCTGGCCAATCTGGCGCTTGCAGAAAACCCAGAATTTCCTTGCATTTGGAGCAAAGGTGCCCAATTTTATCTGGCTACTCCTGCATGAATTGGCGTTCACGGCTGCATATAGCGCTTGATCCAGCGCTCAGCATTGAAATCGAGGACGAACGTTACCTGGGTTCAAAAGGCTACCGTGCGGCCGCCGTTCTGATAGCCATTACCGACAGGCCGGAGCCAGGCGTTATACTCACCCAGCGTCCAACTTGGTTGCGCAGCCATGCAGGTCAAGTGGCGTTCCCAGGCGGCAAGGTCGACGACGGAGATGAAAACGATATTGCCGCTGCTTTGCGTGAGGCACATGAAGAATTGAACCTTCCACCCACCCAAGTTGACGTGATCGGCGTGGCCGATACTTATATTTCTGGAAGCGGATACAGCATCTCACCTGTTGTCGGCGTCATTCCTCCAGACCTTGCATTGGAGGCCAATCCCGAAGAAGTAGAAGACTGGTTTGAGGTTCCTCTTGCCTTTCTATTTGATCCTGCCAATTCGATTAAAAAACAGGCGGCTTGGAATGGGCAGCAGCGAAGCTATTATGATATTCAATGGGGCAATCGGCGCATATGGGGCGTGACGGCAGGGATAATTGCCAATCTGGTGCGACGACTGGCATGATAGAAACCAGCCTTCCCGATGCCGAATGGCAGCATGCCGATGGCTTGAAAAAAGTGTTGGCGGTACTGGGCGATGCCTATGGCGGTCCGCGATATGTGGGCGGCGTGGTGCGCGATACTTTGCTAGGATTGCCTATCGCAGATGTTGATATCGCCACGGCCTTAGTGCCGATGGACGTCATCGACCGGTTAGAAGCAGGCGGCATAAAGGCGATTCCTACTGGCATTGAACATGGTACCGTCACCGCAGCAATCGATGGCAAAAATTACGAAATAACAACCCTGCGCCGCGATGTTGCGACAGACGGACGCCGCGCGACCGTGGCCTTTGCTACAGACTGGCGTGAGGACGCGGCACGGCGTGATTTTACGATCAACGCCTTATATGCGGAGCCCAAAAGCGGAAATATTTTCGATTATTTCAATGGCCTAGAGGATTTGAAAGCAGGCAGATTGCGGTTCATTGGCGATGCAAATGAGAGGATCGCCGAGGATTTTCTGCGCATATTGCGATATTTCCGGTTCCTTGCCCGATATGGAAGCGGTCAATTAGACACCGACGCAATTGCCGCATGCGCACAAGGGGCGCATGGCTTGACGGCATTGTCGCGTGAACGCATCGCGCAGGAACTTACCCGTATTTTAAGCTTAAGAGACCCTGGCCTATCCATTGAGCTGATGATCACGCACGGCATTTTTACACCGTTTCTGCCGGAACTTTCCGGCAGCGCGGCCAATGATTTGCAGAGCCTCATTAAGCGCGAACAACAATTTGCGCAGAACGTCTCGCTCCCCGCCCGGTTTCTTGCGCTTCTGAACCGCGATGCTGTGGCTGTCGATAAAGTTGCAGCACGGTTGAAGCTGTCGAACAAACTGCGTGAAGGCTTCGCCCAGAGACTAACTGCACCTCCCCCGCAACCTGACAATGTCCGCGCCACGGCCTATCATGCTGACATCGGAACCGCGCGCGACGTGGTGATGCTGTACAGCACAGATAGCGATGTTCCAGAATGTCTCGCGCAGTTGCAGCAATGGGAAATTCCAAGCCTAAATGTTAAAGGCGGGGACCTCATAAAATTGGGTCTGAAAGCAGGGCCATTGGTCGCAAAAACGCTGCAAGCTATTGAAGTCGCTTGGATTGATGAAGGCTTTCCCGACATCCAACGCCAAAATGAACTGGCGTCTCAGACGGTACATGCCGCCTTTTCAGAAACCAAAAACGGGTAAGTATTTTTGCCGCTTTAGGGCCGAGAACCTTAAGGCCCAGCCCTTTCACTACGTTCAATATCAGATATCAGTCGAATTGGTTGTTTCTGGGAAAGCCCTGTGGTGGCAAACGGCCAGCGGCGCCGCGGGCAACGCGCCACAAGGACATATCATTCTCCGTCCGCATCCGCCCGCTATCGCCACCCATAGCCCAGCTAAGGCCTTCGCTTATGCGGAAGCAAATAGCATCGGCAAGACCGCCATCTTTATACCGTTGCAAAGTCACGCCCTGCCCTTTGGACATTTCGGGTATCTCAATCATCGGGAAAACAACAAGTTTGCGGTTTTCGCCCACCACCGCCACATATTGATCGCGTAATATGGCTTCATCAGCGGTTCCCGACGGTGCAAGACGCACGACTTTCAATCGCGTGCCAGGCTTGAGCGTCACAACGCCCCGCCCCTTGCGCGTCTCGGCCACGACATCGCTCATCCGCGCAATAAAGCCCTTGCCCGTTGTCGCGGCCAGCAACATGCGCCCGTCGGGCACAGCGGTAAATACGGCGATAATGTCATTACCCGTCTCGATATCGATCATGGTACTCACTGGTTCGCCAAAACCGCGGGCACCAGGAAGCTTATCCGCGCCCAAGGTGTAAAAACGGCCATTGGCCGTTGCGATCAGTATCTTGTCCGTGGTCTGCGCATGGAAAGCAAAGGCAGGGCCATCACCCTCCTTGAATTTAAAGTCGGCGCGTGCAGATAAGTCGGCATGGCCCTTCATCGCCTTGATCCAGCCGCGCTTTGACATGATGACGGTCACAGGTTCGCGTTCAACAAAGGCCTCGAGCGAAATTTCCCGCGCTTGGCCAGCTTCTTCAAGGCTAGTACGGCGGCGGCCAAGCTCGGTTTCTTCGGCGTAGCTCTTGCGCAACGCGTCTAAGTCTTTTTTCAAACGCTTTTTCTGGAGCGCGGGGCTTTCAAGCAGCTTCACCAGCCCTTCGCGCTCGGCCTGCAGCCCTTCAAGCTCGCGCCGAAGCTCCATTTCCTCAAGCCTGCGCAGCGACCGCAGCCGCATGTTAAGGATTGCCTCTGCCTGCCGGTCATTCAAAAGGAACTCGGCCATCATAACTGGCTTTGGCTCATCCTCAGTCCGGATAATCTCGATGATGCGATCAAGATTGAGATACGCAATGATATAGCCTTGCAGCAGCTCAAGCCGGGAATCTATTTTTTCAAGCCGGTGCTGCGACTTGCGCACCAGCACTTCAATTTGGTGCTTCAGCCAGCGCAGCAGCACTTCGCCCAAGCCCATGACCTTTGGCGTGCGATCTGCATCCAAAACGTTCATGTTCAAAGAAAAACGCGTTTCCAAATCCGTTAGACGGAACAGAGCATTTTTGAGGTCTTCGGGGTCAACATTCCGGCTTTTTGGCACCAGTACGATGCGCACATGCTCGTCACTTTCGTCCCGAATATCGTCGAGAATAGGCAGCTTTTTATCGGCAACCAGCTGCGCAATTTGCTCGATCAATTTGCCTTTTTGGACCTGATAGGGAATTTCGCATACGACAAGCTGCCATGTACCGCCGGTCAGCTTTTCAACGCCCGTTGGTTCCCAAGCGCCGTCCTGCCAACCGTTCGAGAAACGGGCACGCACCCGCATCGCGCCGCGTCCGCTGGCATAAGCAGCGCTGATAACGGCGCGGCTGTCAACCAACACCCCGCCAGTTGCGAAGTCGGGCCCGCGCACAACATCCATCAGCTGTTCGTGGCTGGCTTGTGGCTCCTCTATTAACAGCATCGCGGCATCAATGATTTCTGCTGCATTGTGCGAGGGAATGCTTGTCGCCATGCCTACGGCGATACCGCTTGCGCCATTGGCCAGCAAATTCGGGAAAAGGCCCGGCATGACCTCTGGCTCTTCATCTTCGCCATTATAGGTCGGCCGAAAATCGGTCGCGTTTTCATCAAGCCCGTTCATGAGCTCAATAGCAGTGCGGGTTAGGCGCGCCTCGGTATATCGATAGGCAGCAGCATTATCACCGTCGATATTACCGAAATTCCCCTGCCCATCGACCAACGGATACCGCAACGAAAAAGTCTGCGCGAGGCGAACCATCGCGTCATATACCGACTGATCGCCATGCGGGTGATATTTACCAATCACATCACCGACAACGCGCGCGCATTTTTTATAACCGCTTGCAGGGTCAAGTTTCAAAAGGCGCATGGCCCAAAGCAAACGCCGGTGAACAGGCTTAAGTCCATCGCGCAAATCGGGCAGCGAACGTGCCGTTATCGTCGACATTGCGTAGATTAAATACCGCTCAGAAAGCGCCGCATCGAAAGGCGCATCGACTATTGCGTCAAACGGATCTTCTTCGGGAGCGTCAATTATTTCGGACATATTAGTCCCGATAGCGAGCCATTCTGCTGTCGCAAAGCAGCGATTTCAGCAATCCACAGCTTAATGTAATTTTTCGAACATATTGGAATATATGCGCGTTGCCACAAAGCCACACATCCATGGCAAAATATTTCAATATTAAGACTTTACTGGAACTTATCGCGTCAAAGTGCCAGATTCATGCCAGCATAGGGAATTTACGTGTAAATCGAGGAAATAAAATGAAAAATCTTAAGCTCATTTCAGCACTAGCGGTGACGGTTTCGTCCACTGCTCTTTTTGTAGCTGCCGCAAACCCAGCCTTTGCTCAAGACAGCGCACCGCAAAGTTCGGCTGTTGAAGAAGCAACTGGCCAAGACGCCATTATCGTCACCGGCACGCGCCGTACCGACCGTACCGTAGCGGACAGCACAGTTCCTGTTGACGTCATTTCGGCGGAAGCTTTGTTAAACAGCGGCCAAACCGAAACAAACAAATTGCTGAACCAGCTCGTACCTTCATTCAACTTCCCGCAGCCGTCGCTCACTGATGGAACGGACTCTCTGCGTCCTGCAACACTGCGCGGCCTTGCGCCCGATCAGGTTCTCGTGCTGATTAACGGTAAGCGCCGTCACCAGTCGGCGCTCGTGAACTTGAACGGTTCTGTTGGCCGTGGGTCGACCGCAGTCGATCTCAACACAATTCCGCCATTGGCCATTGAACGCATCGAAGTGCTTCGTGATGGTGCAGCTTCGCAATATGGTTCCGATGCTATTGCTGGCGTCATCAACGTGCAGTTGAAAAAAGGCATGGGCGGCCGCGCGCAGGCGACGTTCGGCAAATATATCACTAAGATGGAAGATGTTGGTCAGGTGGATACCGTGGCACTCACCACAACCAATCCCACAATCCGCTCGACCGATAACGCCATCATCGGCGGTGATAATCCAGTTATAACTTACACGGGTGAAGATCGCAAACGTCGCGATGGCGATACTTACACCTTTGCATCTAACTTTGGTTTACCGTTGGGTGAGAGCGGTTATGTTAATTTAACGGCAGAATATAAGGACCGGTCGCCCACGAACCGTTCCGGTCCAGATATCCGCCGCAACTACTTCGCTGCTGGCGATCCACGCGAAGCAACCTTTAACCGTTATGCCCACCGTTATGGTGATGGTGTATCAAAAGACCTGAACTTCTTCGTGAACGCAGGTTATGAGTTTTCCGATACTGCCGAATTCTACACCTTCGGCAGCTATGGCGTCCGCGACGGCAATGGCGCTGGTTTTTATCGTCGTTCTTTCGACGCTCGAAACCGAGATTTTGCGGCTTCCACCTCCAGCTTTGTTCCAATCTACGCGGACGGCTTCCTGCCGTTGATTGCTAGTAAGATTGTAGATATCTCTGCTGCGGCCGGTCTTCGCGGCGCAATGAGTGGTTGGGATTATGATCTTTCGGCGGTCTACGGGTCAAACCGCCTTGACTATACCATTGAAAACACGGTCAATACGTCGCTTGGCGGCCTAGCGAGCGCCCGCAGTTTCGATTCAGGTGGTTTGCGGTCAGGCCAGACATCGATTAACCTCGATATGCGCCGTGATTTGGACATCGGCATCGGCAAGAGTGTTTCTTTTGCTTTTGGTGGCGAATATCGGAACGAAAACTACAAAATCGTTGCTGGCGAACTACAAAGCTACGTCAATGGACCATTTTCAGCAGCGCCATTCAACGCTGCTGGTGGCGCCCAGGTGTTTCCCGGTTTCCGTCCAGCCAACGAAACCGACGTATCGCGAAACAGCTTTGCCGGTTATGCCGAACTAGACGCTGATCTCACTGACCAATTGACGGTTCAGTTGGCCGGCCGTTACGAACATTTCAGCGACTTTGGCGACACCATCAATGGTAAAGCAGCTGCGCGTTTTGAAGTGATTGATGGCGTTGCCTTGCGTGGTTCGGTTTCAACCGGCTTCCGCGCTCCTAGCCTTGCGCAACAATCCTTTGCAGCTACCTCCACCAACAATGTCGGCGGGGTCTTGATTGAAATCGGAACATTCCCTGTTTCATCGCCAGTTGCTATCGCTTTGGGTGCACAGCCTCTCAAGCCAGAAAGATCCATCAATCTGGGCGCAGGTGTTACTTTTACGCCATTTAGCGGACTGAGCATCACTGCGGATTATTACAATATTAAAATTAACGACCGCATCACGCTGACGGAAAACCTTCAGGGTACAGACGTTCTAGCGTTACTGACTGCAGCAGGCGTTACTGGGGTCAGCTCGGCACGCTTCTTCATCAATGGTATCGATACGAAGACCTCGGGTCTCGATATTGTCGCAAGCTACCGCGTGCCAGAATTTGGTCTTGGCCAATTCCGGGTGAGCGTTGGTTATAATCTGAACGATACAAAAATCTCGGATCGCCGGGTATTTTCTGGCTTCACCGCGCAGCGCCTATTCGCACGCCAGGAAAGCTTCCGCCTCACAGAGGGCCAACCCAAGAACAAGCTCAATGTTGGCCTTGACTGGGATTATAATAACTTCGGCCTGACGCTGCGCACCAACCGTTATGGTGAAGTGTTCTTGCCGAGCGGCTTCTCAACCGTTACTGGAACTAACCCCACAAGCGATATCACAAAAGCGCCCGGCACTCTTCCAGGTGACATCTTCTTGTCGCCAAAATGGGTCACAGATCTTGAGTTCCGTTTTAAGCCTGTTGAGTCTGTATCAATAGCATTTGGTGCAAATAACTTGCTCGACACGTATCCCGATCGCTTGCCATTTGGCACCGTGGATGGTGTGAACTATGGCTTTAACAATTCGTTCTTGCCCTACAGCTCGCAATCGCCATTCGGTTTCAGCGGACGTTTCCTTTATGGTCGTGTGTCGATCGATTTTTAAACCCTTAAGAACTTCAACAGGAAGGGCGCGGCGTAAAACCCGCGCCCTTCTTTTTTGCCACGCATTTTGACGCCCAACGGTGCGCCTGCTAACGGGACCA
>NZ_JBIKPH010000063.1:0-13317 GCF_044357595.1 Sphingorhabdus sp.
GCTTCCCCAAGGCTGTAGCCTGCAAGAATCTGCGCGGCTTGCATGACCTGTTCTTGGTAGACGAAAATACCATAGGTCTCGTTTAACACCGGTTCCAACAACGGATGCGGATACTCAATACTCTCCTCGCCGTTTTTGCGACGGCCGAACATGGGGATATTGTCCATTGGCCCGGGCCGATAGAGCGACACGAGCGCGATGATGTCACCAAAATTGGTAGGCTTCACGGCGGCTAGTGTGCGCCGCATCCCTTCGGACTCAAGCTGAAACACACCCACGGTATCGCCACGTTGCAACAGCTCATATACCGCTGGGTCGTCATGCGGCAGCAGGTCAAGGTTTATCTCCACTCCGCGTTTGGCGAGCATTTGGCTGCCCTTTTGCAGGACAGAAAGTGTCTTCAGTCCCAGAAAGTCGAATTTAACCAGGCCAGCACTTTCGACATATTTCATGTCGAATTGCGTGACGGGCATGTCCGAACGTGGGTCGCGGTACAAGGGCGCCAATTCCGACAATTCCCGGTCACCAATGACCACGCCTGCTGCGTGCGTCGAACTGTGCCGCGGTAAACCTTCAAGCTTCATCGCAAGATCGAATAGACGCTTCACCTGGGCGTCACGCCGATATTCTTCGCGCAGCTCCGCCACGCCGGACAGTGCGCGCTTCAAGTCCCAAGGGTCAACGGGTAGGTTCGGCACTTGCTTGCACAGTCGGTCGACTTGACCATAGCTCATTTGCAAGACGCGTCCGGTGTCTCGTAAAACTGCGCGCGCCTTCAACTTTCCAAAGGTAATGATCTGCGCAACCTGACGCGAGCCGTATTTTTTCTGGACATAACGGATAACCTCGCCACGCCGCGTTTCGCAGAAATCGATATCGAAGTCCGGCATTGATACACGGTCTGGGTTCAAAAAGCGTTCGAACAGAAGCCCAAGTTTGATCGGGTCAAGATCAGTAATCGTCAGCGCCCAAGCCACAAGCGAACCCGCACCAGACCCACGGCCCGGCCCAACCGCAATATCCTGTTCCTTCGCCCATTTGATAAAATCGGCAACGATCAAAAAATATCCAGGAAAGCCCATCGAGCAAATAACATCGGCCTCAAAATTCAACCTATCAAAATACAGCTGCCGTTCCGCGGGGTCGGTAATCCCTGCAATCTCAAGCCGCTTTTCAAGGCCAAGCCGTCCGTCCTCGCGCAGCTGCGCATCCTCGGCGGCCCGATCCCCCGCAAGGCTTGGCAATATGGGGCTTCGATACGGCGCGAGGGCGGCGCACCGTTGCGCGATGACCAACGTATTGGCTAATGCCTCTGGCACATCGGCGAACAACGCGCCCATTTGCTTGCCGGTTTTGATCCACGTATCCCGGCTGCTTCTGCGGCGGTCCGTGCTTTCGATATAGGCGCCGTCCGATATACAGAGCATGGCATCATGCGCGTCGAAGAAATCAGGCTCGGCAAAAAAGGCAGGATTGGTCGCAACCAAGGGAACATCGCGGGCATATGCAAGGTTGATGAGCGCGTCTTCTGCGGCCTCTTCAACAGCGTCGTTGCGCCTGCTGAGTTCGATATACAGATGCTCGGAAAACAGCGCCTGAAGACGCGTCAGGTAGCTGGATGCCGCTTCATGCTGCCCTTCACTCAACAGCCGGGCCAGCGCACCCTCTGCACCACCTGTGAGAGCGATAAGGCCTTCTTTATGCGCGGCAAGCTGTTCCAATGTTACATGCGCGTCGAGGTCTTCCGGACGATCAAGATGCGCCATCGAGACCAAGCGACAAAGATTATTGTAACCGCTCTCATCCTGCGCAAACAATGGTAACCAGTCGCGTGTGAATTTACCGTCGCTGGATGGCCGCCGGATCCCAAGCAACGCGCCAATGATCGGCTGCACCCCATAGGATTTAGCCGCGTCCTGAAATGGCATCACGCCATAGAGACCATTGCGATCACAAATGGCAATAGCCGGAAAGCCGAGCTTTTTTGCAGTCTCGCCAATCGCCTTTGGTTCAATTGCGCCTTCCAATATGGTGTAAGCGGAATACACGCGCAGAGGAACAAAGGGAACGTAGGTCATCCAAGTACGTTAGATGACCTGCATGATTCGACAAACCCAGTTTTGGGCTAAGCTGTGGACAATCAGGCTGCTGCGGCGAGCAGTTTCTCAATGTCCTTCGCCAGTGCCTCAGGTTTGACCTGCGGGCCATGGCGAGCAACCACATTACCTTTACGATCGACCAGGAATTTTGTGAAATTCCACTTGATACCACGTGACCCCATAAGCCCGGCTTGCTGCTGCTTAAGATAATGCCACAACGGGTCTTCATCCGTCCCATTGACGTCGATTTTTGCAGCCAGAGGGAATGACACATCATAAGTCAGCGAGCAAAAATTCTGAATTTCTTGCGCGTCTCCGGGCTCCTGCGCGCCGAACTGGTTGCAGGGGAAAGCCAGAATTTCCAGCCCCTGATCTTTATACTGGCGATACAACGCCTCAAGCCCCTTATACTGCGGGGTGAAGCCACATTTGGATGCGGTGTTCACCACCAACACAACCTTACCCTTATGGGCTTCCATGGCCTCGGCATGGCCACCAGGCATTTTCACTGTGAAATCATAAATCGACATTGATATTCTCCCTGCTTAGCCCAATTTGCCTTCTTGCAGACGCACGACGCGGTCCATTTTGGCCGCCAATCGCTCATTATGCGTTGCCACGATCGCCGAAGAGCCCTCTTCGCGCACCAGCGCCATGAATTCGCCGAGCACAATATCGGCGGTGTGTTCATCCAGATTTCCTGTGGGCTCGTCCGCAAGCACCAGCTTGGGACGATTCGCCAACGCCCGCGCCACGGCAACGCGTTGCTGTTCACCGCCCGACAGCTTCGACGGGCGATGATGGAGGCGCTCTGCAAGCCCAAGCTGCGTCAAAAGATAGGTCGCACGTTCTAGAGCAACGTCAGGCGCAGCATCGGAAATCAATTGTGGCAAAATCACATTTTCCAGCGCGTCAAAGTCTGGCAGCAGATGGTGGAACTGATAGACGAAACCAAGATTCTGCTTACGAATTTCGGTCTGACGATCGACACCGGCTGCGCTTACCTCCTCGCCATCAAGCTTGATGGAGCCAGAAAATCCGCCTTCCAAAAGACCAACCGCTTGAAGCATGGTCGATTTTCCTGAGCCAGATGGACCGAGTAAGGCAACCAGCTCTCCTTTACCAATCACAAGGTCTACACCGCGAAGAACTTCTATGATGACATCGCCCTGCACAAATTTGCGGCGGACATCGACAAGCTCTAGTATGTTATTCATAGCGCAGCACCTGAACAGGGTCAGTACTCGCAGCCTTGAGCGCCGGGTACAAGGTTGCAAGGAAGCTGAATAGCAAAGCGAGCCCGCAGATCACGAGCACTTCAACTGGATCAGTCCGAGAGGGCAATTCGGTAAGGAATCGGATGGATGGGTCCCACAAATTCTGCCCAGTGACAAATTGGATAAAGTTCACAACCGACTGTCTAAAATACAGAAATATTGCGCCTAAAATCAATCCAAGCACGATGCCGGATGATCCGATCAGCAACCCTACCGTCATGAAAATGCGAAGCAGTGATTTGCGTGATGCCCCCATTGTCCGCAATATCGCAATGTCGCGGGTTTTTGCGCGCACCAACATGATCAGGGATGATAATATGTTGAAGACAGCAACAAGGACGATGATAGACAAAACCACAAACATGGCGACCCGCTCGACCGCTAATGCCTCGAACAGCGAAGCATTCATGCTCTTCCAATCGACGATAAGCCCTTTATTCTCAAGCTTCGGCAGCAACGGGGCGAGAATTTCATTCACTCTGTCTGGATTTTCGGTGTTGATTTCAATCATGCCAATTTCGTCGCCCAGCAGCATAAGCAATTGCGCCCGCTCAATGGGCATGATCACAAATGCTTTGTCATAATCATAAACGCCAACCTCAAAAATGGCCGCCACTTCGTATGAAATCTCCCGCGGAACGGTGCCAAAAGGCGTTGTCCGGCCCGCGGGGTTGATTATGGTTATACTTTGACCAACTCTAACTCCCAAATTTTGCGCGAGGCGCGACCCAATCGCCACTTTATCTTCGTCGGGGCTAAGCGCATTTAGATCGCCTGCTACGGTCTTTCCCTTGAGCGTTTCGTTTTTGAGTACGTCCTTGACTGACATCCCACGCGCCAAAATGGCTTCAACGCGGCCATCGAAAGTGGTCAGCAAAGGTTGTTCAATAAGCGCCGTGGCGTCTGTAACGCCGGGCGTGTTCTTAACGTCCTTCAGTATCTGACGCCAATCCTGCAAGCGACCACCATAGCCTTGCACCACTGCATGCCCGTTCAGCCCAACGATCTTGTCAAACAACTCAGCGCGGAAGCCATTCATCACGCTCATCACAATTATTAAAGCGGCTACGCCAAGGGCAACAGCGACAAGACTTATGCTGGCAACAAGGAAAATGAACCCTTCGCCCTTACCCGGAAGCAAATATCGGCGCGCTACCATGCGTTCATAACGCGACAATATCATGTGCGGACACTCATCCATAATTTCGGCATAGGGTGTTCTTAGGTTCCGCCAAGAAATCTGGCAAGTATTGTTGCAGCCGAGCAACAGCTTTTGAAAAAACGTTCGTGCGTGTTCGGTAAGATTTGCAAACATAGCGGGGAGCTAACAAGAAGGCATAGAATTCGTCGCGCGTCACAAGTGGCCGATGGTTCAGGGAAAAAATCAGTCCCGCCGGTGGGGACCGGTAGAGGACTAAAATTATGCGCTAGCAAAGCTGCAGAGCGAGGCCGTTCGGAACATCCGAGCGGCCCTGTTTCTATATTGCCTCTGCCTCTCACCGGAATTTTTGGCTCTTGCAATTTTGCGGATGCAACCCATCTTGCTTCTCGGAGGCCGAAAGGCTCCAAAACGAACACGTTGGCCGCTGCATTTGCGGGGCTGGCAACGAACCAAATTGCTTGAAGGAGAATTTGCATGAACCGTTTTGATTTTACCCCATATCGCCGGAACACGGTTGGCTTTGACCGCCTTTTTGAGCTGCTCGAAACCACAGGCCGTTCTGCGCAGAATGAAAATTATCCCCCGTTTAACATCGAGCGGACCGGCGAAAATGATTATCAGATCACCGTCGCTGTCGCCGGTTTCAAAACCGAAGAGATCGATATTGTTGCCCAGCAGAACCTGCTTATCGTGACCGGCAGCAAGCAGTCCGAAAGCAATGACAATCGCGACTTTTTGCATATGGGTATTGCAACCAGGAATTTTGAACGGCGGTTCCAGCTTGCCGACCACATCCATATCACGAATGCGGATATGGCTGACGGGCTTCTCATTATTACCTTGGTGCGTGAAGTGCCGGAAGGATTAAAGCCGCGAAAGATCGCGATTGGTGCGAAAGCTGCACCAACAGTCATTGAACATGAAGACGCGCCCAAGAAAAAAGGAACGCCTGCTGCTTAAGTGTTGAATATCGGGGCGGCCGGCACAAATCGACCGCCCCGACATGATTTTTAACTTAGGCCCAATTGACCAAAAATGGCCGAATTATACAAGGCGGCTTTGATTTAATGCGGCTTTCACGAAGCTCGCGAATAACGGATGCGGCGCAAATGGACGTGATTTTAACTCCGGATGGAACTGCACACCAATAAACCATGGATGGTCTGGGCGCTCAACGATTTCCGGCAATTCACCATCGGGTGACATTCCGCTAAAAACCAGTCCACCTTGTTCAAGTGCGTCCTTGTAATGGACGTTGACTTCATACCGATGCCGATGGCGCTCGGAGATTTCCTGACTGCCGTAAATCGATGCCACATGGCTGTTGCCATCAAGCACTGCATCATAAGCGCCAAGCCGCATTGTGCCGCCCATGTCTCCACCTGTTTCGCGCTTCTGTATACCCTCTTGGCTCATCCATTCGGTGATGATGCCGACTACCGGTTCAGTCGTTGGTCCAAATTCCGTGCTTGAGGCGCCAACGACACCCGCAGTATTCCGCGCACCTTCAATGCAGGCCATTTGCATACCAAGGCAGATGCCGAAGAATGGTACATGACGTTCCCGAGCAAATTTTACCGCGGCAATTTTGCCCTCGGATCCACGCTCTCCAAATCCGCCGGGGACCAAAATCGCATTCATGGGTTCAAGCGCGGTAGCAATTTCATCTTCGGATTGCTCGAACAGCTCGGCATCAATCCATTTGATATTGACCTTTACACGGTTGGCTAATCCACCATGCGTCAATGCCTCGTTAAGCGACTTATACGCGTCTGCAAGGCCGACATATTTCCCAACCACGCCAATAGTCACTTCGCCTTCAGGGTTGGATTGACGATCAATGATGTCGTCCCAACGGCTAAGATCGGGCTCGCCATCGGATTCAAGGCCGAACGCCCGGAGCACTTCATTATCAAGCCCTTCGGCATGATATTGCAGCGGCACGGCGTATATGCTTTTGGCGTCCAGCGCGGGAATAACCGCCTCTTTTCGGACATTACAGAATGCAGCAATCTTTGCGCGCTCCGTCTCCGGCAATGGATGTTCGCAGCGGCACAACAAAAGATCGGGCTGAATACCCAAGGACGTCAGTTCGCGCACACTGTGCTGTGTTGGCTTGGTCTTCAGTTCACCTGCGGCGGCGATGTATGGAACTAAGGTGACGTGCACAGACAAGGTCCGTTCACGACCAAGCTCGTTGCGCAACTGACGAATGGCCTCAATGAACGGCAGGGATTCAATATCACCAACCGTGCCTCCAATTTCGCACAAGACAAAATCGAGATCTTGCGTCTCCGCCTTGGCGAATTCCATGATCGCATCGGTGACGTGCGGAATGACCTGAACGGTCGCGCCGAGATAATCTCCGCGACGTTCTTTCTGAATAATGGTCTGATAAATGCGTCCAGACGTAACATTGTCGGACTGCCGCGCCGAAACGCCTGTAAAGCGTTCATAATGACCAAGATCTAGGTCCGTTTCCGCCCCGTCGTCTGTGACATATACCTCGCCATGCTGATACGGCGACATCGTGCCTGGATCAACATTGAGATAAGGATCAAACTTGCGGATACGGACGCGGTACCCACGCGCTTGCAAAAGGGCAGCAAGCGATGCTGCCATAAGACCTTTGCCAAGCGAGGAGACCACGCCACCGGTGATAAAAATAAACCGTGTCATGGGAGAAAAGGGTTAAGCTACCTTTTCATAAAAACACAAGCGAACGAATCTCTCAGATAGAAAATAAACTGTGTAAAACAGTTTTTTTGCCGACTGCGCTTATTTCTCGAGGGGAACTTCGGTTGCAGGTGCAGCGGCTGGCGCGGCGACCGCTGGCGCCGTTGTTACGGGCGCTGCTGGTGCAGTTGGAACCTCCGTGCGCTGCAAGCTGCTATCAATATCTCCAGTGCCGCCTTTTTTCGCAGCCACAAAAGCAAGCGAAATAGACAACAAGATGAACATAGTTGCTAATATTGCCGTTGTGCGCGTCAAAAAGTCAGTGGCGCCGCGTGCGGACATCAGGCCCGATGGGCTGCCCCCCATCCCCAAACCACCGCCTTCGGAACGCTGCATCAAAACCACGCCCACAAGCGAAGCCGCGATGATTGCCTGAACGACGATAAGAAAATGAAACAGACCCATGAGAAAATTCCGAATATAAATGGCAGCGCAGTAACGGTTGTGCCGCCCACATAGCGAGCGCACGGCAAATCTTCAATGCTATTTGCTCAAAGCTGCTGCTGCAGATAATATTGGCCCAAATTTCGCAGCCGTGAGGCTGGCTCCGCCAATTAGACCTCCGTCAACATTGGGAACCGCCAAAAGCTGAGCTGCGTTATCGCCATTCATCGACCCGCCATATAAAATCCGGATTTTGACGCCGTCCTCGCCGAAGCGCTCCACCAACGCAGCGCGAATAGCTTCATGCATTTCCGCAACGTCGTTTGCGCCGGCGACGCGGCCGGTTCCAATTGCCCATACCGGCTCATAGGCGACGCTCAGCCATTGGCTTGCAGCCGTATCGGGTAAAGACAGATGCAGCTGACCGAGCACCACATTTAAGGCTTTCTTACTCTCGCGTTCGTCAAGAGTTTCACCGACACATACAATAACCTGTAAGCCAGCAACCTGCGCAGCTTCGGCCTTTGCGCGAATATCTGAATCTTGCTCATGCTGCGCGGCGCGGCATTCGCTGTGACCAATGATCGCGAGCACTGCTCCGGCATCTGATAACATTTCCGCCGATAGGCACCCCGTATGCGCGCCAGCCTCCATCATGTGGCAGTCCTGCCCACCGATGGCAAAACCACCCACTGCTTGGCGTGCTCTATCAATGAGTGTTGCAGGTAAGCATAACGCGGCGTCCACGGCAGCGTGCATGCCCGATAATTCTGCGATGGCGATAATCTCAGACACATCGCGCGATGTGCCGTTCATTTTCCAATTTCCGACGATTAGCTTGCGCATCTGATCCCTCATTGAACTTTTTCGCGATTCTTTGTGCCGCTATTCCATGCTTTCCAAGCATAGGGCAAGTCTATCCCTTGATTGCCAACGTCTTGCCGCCTAAAGCGGCTCGCTAAGCCCACCTTGTGCCGTATATTCAGGAAATCGCCATTCATGATTAGCTCTATTCGTTCGCTCATTAACTCGAAGTTCGGCGCGTTTTTTGCGCTTTTGTTCGTCGGGGCGATTGCCATTGCGTTTGCGCTCGGTGATGTAAGTAATTCAGGCAGCTTTGGTGGCCTGAGCGGCGGGAATGTGGCGCGCGTCGGCAACCGCGATATTACCTTGGGCGAACTTAATGATGCCTTAGATAATCGCCTGAAGTCAGAGCGTCAGGACAACCCAACCCTGAATATGGCGAGCTTTGTCGACGGTGGTGGACTGGATTCAACGCTGGAACAATTGATCAATCGCTATGCGCTTACTGTGTTTGGGCAGGAATATGGCGTTGCAGTGAGCAAACGCCTGATTGATTCAGAAATACGCAAAATTCCTGGTGCCATGGGGCTGGATGGCAAGTTCAGTGCTGAGGCATTCGGCCGATTTGCCCAACAGATAGGCGTCAGCGAGAAAGCCATTCGCGACGACATCGCCAAGAATTTGTTTGCGCAGCAGATATTACCGGCGTCAGCGAGCGGACCAGCTGCACCCGACGGGTTTGTTCTGCCTTATGCTTCCCTCTTGCTCGAGCAGCGTTCAGGACAGATTGCGGCTGTGCCAGCGTCAGCCTTTCTGCCGCAAAAGCCTCCAAGCGAAACAGTCCTTGCGAAGTTTTACAGCGATAATTCTGTGAAGTTCACTATTCCTGAGAAACGATCGATTAGTTACGCCATCTTCGGCAAGGATATCATTGCGCAGCGCGCAAAACCGACTGAGGCCGATATCGCGGCATATTATAAAGCAAACGCCGCGAAATTCGCTGCCGCGCAAGCGCGTAACATAAGCCAAATGATTGTTCCCACTGAGGCAGCAGCCAAGTCTGTCGCCGCACAGGTTGCAGCGGGTAAATCCATAGCAGCGGTGGCCAATGAACTTGGCCTGGCGGTAACGACAGCAATTAATGTCAGCAAAAGCACCCTGACAAGCACCACATCGCAAGCAGTTGCAGATGCCGCATTTGCCGCGGCACAGGGCACAGTGGCAAAGCCTGCTCGCAGTAATTTAGGTTGGGCCGTCGTTCGCGTCGATAGCATCAATAATGTCGCAGCCAAGTCGCTAGCAGCAGCGCGCGCCGAAATTGAAAAAGATTTGCTCAAGACGCGCAGTGAAGAAATGCTAACCGAAATGACCGGGGAAATTGAAGACGGGTTTGCAAATGGCGCTACAATCTCAGATGTCGCAAAGCAGAATAGTCTGACAATCAGTACATCGCCAAAACTGCTGGCCACTGGGCAAGATATCAGCAACCCTTCGTACAAGCCAATTCCCGAAATGCAGGCTATTTTGCCAGCGGCCTTCCAAATGGAAACAAATGGCGAGGCGCAGCTCATTGAACTGGTGCCTGGAGAGAAATTTGCCATGGTTGCTGTGGCGGATTTTGACGAGGCTGCCCCGCCTGCCCTAAACCAAGTGCGTTCGATTGTGTTGCAACAATGGGCACAGTCAGAAGGCGCAAAGGGTGCGCGTAACGCTGCGGATGCATTGCGTAAAGCTGTTGATGCTGGACAACCTCTTGAAGCAGCGTTGGCTGCAGCAAAAATCAATGGGGCTCAGGTAGAACGACTAAGCGGTACACGCGCCGATATATCGCGTGAGGGCCAACAAGTGCCGCCACCCTTGTCTCTGATGTTTGCGATGAAAAAGGGTACTGCAAAAACCATTCAAGCGGGCGATAACCGCGGTTGGTTCGTTGTGTATTTGACCGATATTGTAAAAGGCGATGCGAGCGGCCAGAGCGACATGCTTAAAGCACGTAAGCAGGAACTGTCCGGCATTTTGCAACAGGAATATGTCGCGCAAATGGTCCTTTCTGCTGCCAAAGATGTGGGCGTTGAAAAGAATGAAGACGGTATCGCCGAAGTGCGCACGCGCCTGACAAACCGTGACGGAAACTAAGCCGCAACTCATTTGGCGTAAACGTATTGCAGACACCGAAACGCCGGTGTCTGCCGCACTGAAGCTTTTTGTCGCCGAGCGCGGTGATTTCATTCTTGAATCCGTGGAGGGCGGCGAAACGCGAGGACGTCACAGCCTCATTGGAATCGCACCCGATCTCGTTTTTCGCGCAGCAGGCAATACTGCCGAAATCAACAATCAATGGATGTCCGACCGGGAAGCTTTTGTCCCCTCGCCGCTGCCGTCCTTAGACGCGCTGCGCGCGCTGGCTGCAGAGTGCCGAATGGATGTTCCCGAAGAACTGCCCCCAGCGCTTGCCTGTCTGGTCGGGTATTTCGGTTATGAAACCATTGGCTTAGTAGAGAAGCTTCCACGGGCGCCACAGTCTGCACTCGCGTTGCCGGACATGCTGTTTGTTCGGCCAACCGTCATTCTGTTGTTTGATCGTTTGAAAGATGAGATGTTCCTCGTGTCGCCTGTTTGGACAGGAGCCGACGATAAGCAGGCCATCGCCCTTGCAAACGAACGTTTGGATGAAACCGAACGATTGTTGGATGCTGGACACCCCGCGGTTGCAGAAAAAGACGTCAGTGTTCACGAAAGCAATTTGAACTTAGAACCTGTTTTGCCTACTGGTCGCTATGCGGAGATGGTGGCTTCGGCCAAAAACTACATTGAGGCTGGTGACATATTCCAGGTCGTTCTGGCGCAGCGTTTTACCGCCCCCTTTGGACTACCGCCGGTTCACCTTTACCGCGCGTTGCGTCGTATAAATCCGTCGCCGTTCCTCTATTTTATCGACTTGCCCGGCTTCGCCCTCATCGGGTCAAGTCCCGAAATATTGGTTCGTGCCCGTGGGGGTGAGGTTACTATCCGCCCGATCGCGGGAACACGACCTCGTGGAACCAGCAGCATCGAAGACGCAGAGAATAAGGCATCATTGCTAGCCGACCCGAAAGAGCGTGCGGAGCATCTCATGTTGCTCGACTTAGGCCGCAACGATGTGGGCCGCGTGACAAAAGGCGGGACTGTTACTGTCACTGACAGCTATATGGTCGAGTTTTACAGTCACGTGATGCACATCGTATCGAACGTGGTGGGCGAACTTGCGGATGGCAAGGACGCGATTGATGCCTTATTTGCCGGCTTTCCCGCAGGCACGGTATCGGGGGCGCCCAAAGTGCGCGCCTGCGAAATTATTGCCGAGCTGGAACCAGAAACCCGCGGCGCATATGCCGGCGGCGTCGGCTATTTCTCGCCCAATGGCGATATGGATAGCTGCATTGTCCTGCGCACAGCGGTGGTGAAGGATGGTATCATGCACGTGCAAGCCGGCGCAGGTATCGTTGCCGACAGCAACCCCGAATATGAACAGCGCGAATGTGAAGCAAAGGCAGGCGCGCTCATCGCAGCAGCCCGTGAAGCGATCCGTGTTGCGGGGGAAGCTCAGTTTGGTCAGTAGCTTGACGGAACCACAAAGGCGGCGGCTGTAATGAATTTACACGGCGCGGTGGACATAGTTCGACTAGATACTGGAGAGATGATCTGGCAGCGTTTCGCAATAGTGCCTCTTCCACCCGCACGTCAAAGCCGCTAGGGACGCCGCATGATCCTAGTCATAGACAATTACGACAGCTTTACTTGGAACCTTGTCCATTATCTGATGGAACTGGGGACGCAGGTTGAAGTTGTGCGCAATGACGATATTTCCGCTGCTCAGGCCATTGCATCTGGCGCGCAAGCGTTCCTTATTTCGCCCGGACCGAAGACCCCCAACGAAGCTGGCGTTAGCCTTGACCTTGTCGCGGCCTGCGCCGAAGCAGGCAAGCCGCTGCTTGGCGTCTGCCTTGGCCATCAGACCATAGGGCAGCATTTCGGCGGCAATGTGGCCCGTGGCGGTTTGATGCATGGCAAAACATCGCCTGTCAGCCATGACGGGAGCGGGTTGTTTGTAGGACTGCCCTCCCCTTTTCAGGCCACGCGGTACCATTCCTTGATTGTAGAAAATGTCCCTCCCGCATTGGTCGTCAACGCGACCAGCGATGACGGCCACGTCATGGGTTTCCGCCATGCTACACTGCCGATCCACAGCGTTCAGTTTCACCCCGAAAGCATCGCGACGGAACATGGCCATGCGATGCTTGCAAATTTCATGCGCATTGCCGGGATGACTGTTGTGAGCGGAGCCGAAGGGAATATGCATTGAACCCATACGGCAAGCTTCCCGACCCGCAGCATTTGTTTGACCATGACGAGGCTGCACAGGCCTTCTCCGACATTCTGGACGCGCGCGCATCAGAAGACGAAATTGAGGCCTTCCTTGTTGCGCTGTCTGCCCGCGGTGAAACAATGGTGGAAATCGCCGCGGCTGCGCAAGCAATGCGCGACCGCTTGATCCCGATCGAAGCCCCGGAGAACGCGATCGATGTCTGCGGCACCGGCGGCGACGGGCATCATACGCTTAACGTTTCAACTGCGGTGTCCATCGTTGTAGCCGCCTGCGAAGTTCCGGTTGCCAAGCATGGAAACCGCGCAGCATCATCCAAGGCAGGCGCAGCGGATACTTTGGTGGCGCTTGGCCTCGATATGGAGCGCGCAGGGCGCATGGCGCAGGAAACTCTTAAAGACCTTGGCATATGCTTCCTGTTCGCTGCCAACCACCATCCGGCGATGAAGCGGATCCAGCCAATCCGTCAACGCATTGGCCAGCGCACAATAT
>NZ_JBIKPH010000155.1:0-5003 GCF_044357595.1 Sphingorhabdus sp.
TCAATTAACTTACGCATATGCAGCGCAAGGCCTGCATCTTTGATGCGCACCATGATTTCTAGATTGATGAACATGCTGCGGACGTCCAAATTGGCCGAACCGATATAGACGGTGTCATCAATGACCATTAGCTTCATGTGGAGCGGGCGCGATTGAAATTCGAATATCCGGGTCTTTCGCCGCATCAGGTAGCGATACAGCAAGCGCGCAGCCGCTATCGTCGCATTATTGTCGGTCTTTCCCGCCACGACAAGACGCGACCCTTTATTGTGTTTGGCTGCCTTGGCAAGGCGTCGTAATATAGTTTGTGACGGCGAAAAATAGGCCGACACAATGTCGAATCTTTTGCCAGCCTCAAGCGACCGTTTGAACGTAATCGCCCAAGGCGAAATGCGGTTTGTCGGGCCACCCAAAAGCCATTGTACTTGGCCGATGCCGGGACGCCATTGGTGGATGATATTGCGGATGCTGCGGTATCGTACTTTCCCATTGTTGGAGGCACGCGCCAAATCTTCGAAATAATCGCTCAGTTTCTGCGCTTGGGCCCCCGATACGATTATGCCGAGATCTTCCCAGCTATTGTCCCCGGCCCGACCAAAATAATCGTCTGTAATGTTGAAGCCGCCAACCAGCGCATGCGCGCTGTCAGCGATCAAGATTTTCTGGTGGTTACGGATGATGTAGCCAAGCCCTTTACGCGTACTAAAGCAGTGATAGCAGCCGCCGGCTTCAACCAATGCATCGAAGAAACGGTCGCTTACATTCCCCGATCCGAAACTATCGATGATCAGCTGGACGTGCACTCCATTGTTTGCGGCAGCCACCAACGCGTCACGCACCTCACGGCCAGTGGCATCATCGCCAAACATATAGAAAAACATCTGGATAGATTTTTTAGCGCGGGCGATGAGCCCCAATACTGCGTCCAGCCTATCTTGCGGCAAATGAACCACATGCAAATCGTGGCCCGCAATGTGAAAGTGCGTTCCGGGAAAGTCGGGCCTGCCTGATTGCACTGTCATTTCCCCATGTTACTGCTTTGCGCAGCATGCCGCAAGCGACCCGCCCTTTTCATTGACATTTTGGTCAGTTATCTCTAGGCGCGGGCAACTTCCCGAAATTTACGAAGAATCAGGAGCCAAGATGGCACGCGTTACTGTTGAAGATTGCATCGACAAGATCACCAACCGGTTTGACCTTGTATTACTTGCCGCCGAACGTGCGCGCGAAATCTCTGGTGGCGCTGAACTGACCGTTGACCGCGACCGTGATAAAAATCCAGTCGTAGCCTTGCGTGAAATCGCCGAGGAGACTGTCCGTCCCGACCAACTGAAGGAAGGCCTCGTGCAGTCGCTTCAGAAGGTCCAAGTGGATGAGGACGAAGAAGCAGATGCAGTTGGCTCGATCAGCCTGTCTGCCGAAGCACTTCGCCTTACGGCTGCCGCTCCGGCACGCGGTGCAGGTATGCAGCGCGATTACGATCGGTAATTTGCTTTTAATCTATTTGAAAAGAATGCCCGGCTTACCCGGGCCTTTTTTTGGCTTTCTAGGTTAGCGCTAAAAAACGAGCGGCCATACAAAAAGCTCAGCGTATAGCCCGATATTGTTTCCATATGTGCGGTGCTGTTTTTCTGGCGGGGTGTCGGCCTATCCCTATTGCGTTTAAGTTAGCAGGGAAAACGGCGGATGACTATTTCGCGCCATGCATCGCGAACCGATTGTATTTGTCTGCGCTCTTTGGGAATACGACTGAATTCGCTGATAAATTGATCTGCAGTCAGGCGATATTTTTTGGGCGCGCAGAATAAAGGGGCGCCTATTGTTCTGGCAACATCATTCTCAGCCTTTACCGCTTTTGCGGCGGCCTCAAATACCCTTATCATTGGCTTAAGATCCTTCGCAAAGACGGCGCCCATGCCCTTTTTCTTCAAAGCGACCGCTTTAATAAAAAAGGTTTCTGCATCCATGGCATTTGCAGGGATTGCAGTTAGCAACACGCCGGTTGCTAATAGCAACGCGAATTTCATATTGGTGACCTCAACTCTCTCACCCCGAAGGTTAAAGAGTTGAGGCCGCGAATGATAGCTGGAAATTAAGCGCCTTGGGGCGTCGCGCCTCCAACTGGCGTGGACTTGCCCCGTCCTGCCTTAGGTATCGCTGTACCAACTGTCGGGATAGACGAAGGCTTGATGACCTTGCCGTCATCCCGCTCAAACTTACCTGTTTCTAACAACTGGTTAATCTCTTCGCCGGAGAGCGTTTCGAATTCAAGCAACGCATTGGCCAGCAGGTGCAATTGATTGTTATGTTCGGTCAAAAGGTCGGTAGCACGCTTATGACCGCCTTCGACCAGCTTACGGATTTCTGCATCAATCTTCTGTGCGGTTTCGTCAGACATGGCCGAACGTTGCGACATGCCATAACCGAGATAGCCTTCCTGACGCTCTTCATATTGTAGGGGCCCCATGGCGTCCGACATACCCCATTGCGTGACCATGTCGCGCGCAAGGCTCGTTGCATATTGAATGTCGCTTGATGCGCCCGAGCTGACCTTATCATACCCAAAGATCAGTTCTTCCGCCACGCGGCCACCCATCGATACAGACAGGTTGGCGTGCATTTTGTCACGGTGGTAGCTGTAGTTATCGCGCTCTGGTAGGCGCATGACCATACCCAAGGCGCGACCACGTGGAATGATAGTTGCCTTGTGTATTGGGTCAGATGCGACCTCGTGTATCGAGACGATTGCGTGGCCGGCCTCATGATAGGCCGTCATCTTCTTCTCGTCTTCGGTCATGACCATGGACTTACGCTCAGTGCCCATCATTACCTTGTCTTTGGCATCCTCAAACTCTTGCATGGCGACCAAGCGTTTGCCGCGACGTGCGGCAAGCAACGCCGCCTCATTCACAAGGTTTGCAAGGTCAGCGCCCGAAAAGCCTGGGGTTCCGCGTGCGATCACGCGCCCATCGACGTCGGGAGCCAATGGTACCTTCCTCATGTGCACTTCGAGGATCTTAACGCGGCCATCTATGTCAGGGCGCGGAACAACAACCTGCCTGTCAAAACGGCCGGGACGCAGCAAGGCTGGGTCAAGGACGTCGGGACGGTTGGTGGCAGCTACAATGATGATGCCTTCATTGGCTTCAAAACCGTCCATTTCGACCAGCAATTGGTTCAGCGTCTGTTCGCGCTCGTCATTTTGGTTACCAAGGCCTGCGCCGCGGCTACGTCCAACTGCGTCGATTTCGTCTATGAAGACAATGCATGGCGCATTTTTCTTCGCCTGTTCAAACATGTCGCGCACGCGGCTTGCGCCAACGCCAACGAACATTTCAACAAAGTCAGAGCCCGAGATTGAGAAGAACGGAACGCCAGCCTCACCTGCAATAGCACGCGCCAGCAAAGTCTTACCTGTACCCGGTGAACCAACGAGCAATGCGCCCTTTGGAATCTTACCACCGAGGCGGCTAAACTTTTGCGGGTCTTTCAGAAATTCTACGATTTCCTGCAGTTCATCGCGGGCCTCATCAATACCGGCAACATCGTCAAAGGTAACCTTGCCATGCTTTTCGGTGAGCAATTTCGCCTTCGACTTGCCAAAGCCCATTGCCCCGCCAGCGCCGCCACCCTTTTGCATCTGGCGCAGAACGAAGAATGCGATGCCCAAGATCAGCAGGAACGGAAGCGCCTGATAAATCAACAATAGCAAGAGGCTTGGTTGTTCCTCTGCCTTCGCCTCTACGACCACACCCTTTTCATCAAGTAGGGGATATAGGCTCGTGTCGTTGGGGATCGGAACAGTGACGAAAGTTTCGTCATTTTGAAGCTTGCCGGTGATGCGTTCCGGCGCAATGGCAACGGACTTAACTTCACCTGCCTCAACTTTGTCGCGGAAAGACGAATAGGTGATGCCGTTGGTTGGCACCGAGGAGCCGCTGAATATCGAGGCAACAAGCAAAAGCGCCACAATGATCGCGGACCAGATAGCCATATTGCGGAGCATCGGATTGCCTTTTGGTTCTTGTTCGTCGTTCATCATCACTGCCTTGATTAGCGCCCGTACAAAATGCGCGGGAATACAAAGCTAATGTAGGCGCGAATATGTGAATGACAATATAGGGATTGGCAAATTTCTAGTCTGTAGATGTTTACGTTCGCCGCGGGCGCGCGATAGAAAACTGCCACTGTTTTCCGCCCGTGCATTTGACGTTGCCTATTGTTGCGGTGCGCATGTCGGTGAGGGCAATCAGCAATCGGTCGATAGCGTCGCCACGTGGCGTAATGTCGGGGTCTAACGCCTCAAGGCAGCGCAATAAAAGACGCCTTCTCAAAGCATTCGGTAGGTCTTGCGCGTCGCAAAAAACCATGCCGGCTTCGCGTGTAATTCTGTGATCCGCAAGCTCGTCCGTCATCCAGGTCAGGGCGTCGGCTGCTTCGGCCAAAGCGGCTGCGGTGCGTCCCGCCCGGTCGGCACGAAAGGGATGCGCCGTGCTGGCCAGCCAGTTCCGGATGGCGACGCGGTCAAAGGCTGCGTTGGCGTTGCTAGGATCATCGACTGTCTGCACATCAGCCTGTGTGCAGATGTCGATGAGCTCAGCCTTGCTAAAATCTAAAAGTGGACGGACAACGCGACCATTGCGGGCCCGAATGGCGGATAATCCGTCGACGCCGCTGCCTCTTGCCAGCCGCATCAACAGGGTTTCCAATTGATCATCCGCATGGTGTGCGGTGGCGATATATTTGCAGTTTTCCGCATCAGCGGCGCGCTCTAACAATGCATAGCGCGCAACCCGCGCCGATGATTGGATATTGCCACTTATGGCGGCATTTGGTGTCAGAATGACATGTGGAACGCCCCAATCCTCGCAAACGCTGTGGACATATCGCGCCTCATCCGCTGCCTCTGGCCGTAATTGATGATCAACTGTTGCAGCCACCAATTTTCCAGGCAACACCGCCTGCGCCAGCAAAAGCAAAGCCAAGCTGTCCGGTCCACCAGA
>NZ_JBIKPH010000156.1:0-4984 GCF_044357595.1 Sphingorhabdus sp.
GCGTCTTGCCTTCATGGGAACTCCGGAATTTGCCGTGCCGACGCTCGATGCATTGGTGGCGGCCGGGCATGATGTGGTCGCGGTATACACGCAGCCGCCCCGTCCCGCCAATCGCGGCAAGAAGCTTACGCCGTCGGCCGTTCAGCAACGTGCAGAAGAACTTGGCCTCGTTGTACGATCGCCTCTGTCGCTGCGTCAGGAGGACGCACAGGCGGAATTTGCAGCGCTGGACCTCGATGTAGCAATTGTGGCTGCTTATGGCCTCATACTGCCCCCAGCAGTCCTCGAAGCCCCAAAACATGGTTGCCTCAATGTCCATGGCTCGCTGCTACCGCGCTGGCGCGGTGCCGCGCCGGTGCAGCGTGCCATATTGGCTGGGGATGCCACCAGTGGCGTCATGGTTCTGCAGATGGAGGTTGGACTTGATACCGGCCCCGTCCGCGCGACGACCGAAGTTGAAATCGCGCAGAAGACAACTGGCATGCTCACTATGGAACTGGCGGAGCTTGGCGCGGAGTTGATGGTTCGGGTATTGGCGGATCTCGATGCATTTCCATGCGTGAATCAGCCTGAAGCAGGCATCACTTATGCCGCCAAGATCGACAAGGCTGAAACAAAGCTGGATTTCAACCTGCCCGCCGAGGCGGTCGAACGGCAAGTCCGCGCCTTTAATCCCGCGCCGGGCGCTTGGTTCGCGTTTGAAGGCGAACGTTACCGCGTGCTGTCCGCCGAAATCATTGCAGCCAATGGCGCAGCAGGCGCAGTTATCGATGACGCGCTGACAATCGCTTGCAAAGCCAACGCCATTCGCCCCAGCATGATCCAACGCGCAGGTAAACCTGCAATGCCAACCGCCGACCTGCTGCGCGGCAAGGCGATTGCGGCTGGCACACGCCTGTCATGACCCGTTTTGCGCTCACCATCGAATTTGACGGCGGCCCATATATGGGCTGGCAATGGCAGGACCACGGCCCATCCGTCCAAGGCACCATCGAAGAGGCCATATTTAAGACAACGGGCGAAAAGACCCTCGTGTACAGCGCTGGCCGAACCGATGCGGGTGTCCATGCGCTTGGCATGCGCGCGCATGTTGATGTGGCAAAGGGCCTTTCAGCCTTTCGCTTGATGGAAGCCATCAATGCCCATTTGCGCCCGCACCCGATAGCGATTTTGGCGTGCGAAGAAGTCGCCGGTGACTGGCATGCACGCTATAGCTGCATTGGCCGGGCCTATGCCTATCGTATCCTTAATCGGCGCGCCTCATTAACGCTTGAAAAGGGCCGTGTCTGGAGGGTCGGACCGGAGCTAGATGCCGATGCGATGGATGACGCCGCGCAGATACTTGTCGGCCTGCATGATTTCACTACCTTTCGCTCCACCGCGTGTCAGGCCGCCAGCCCCGTCAAAACACTCGACCGGCTGACCGTGCGGCGTGAGGGCCAGCATGTGATTATTGAGGCAGCGGCCTTGTCCTTCCTGCATCATCAAGTGCGGTCCATGGTCGGCTGCCTTGTCGCTGTTGGATTGGGTCGTTGGAACGCAGCCGACTTGAGAGCGGCACTAGATGCCGCCGACAGATCTGCATTGGCGGAAAATGCGCCTCCCGAAGGCCTTTACTTCGTGCGCGCGACCTACCCTTAAGCGGATCACATTTCGCGACACCTATTTGCTTAAGTTGAAAACAGACCGCCCTGCTCGCTTTCCCACGCCAACAGACGGCGCTTGCGTTCTAGCCCATACGCATAGCCGCCAAGGCCGCCATCTGACCGGATCACCCGGTGGCAGGGAATAAGCACCGATACAGGGTTGGCACCATTGGCCGAACCCGCCGCGCGCACCGCATCGGGCTTTCCAACCGCCGCAGCGATTTGGGCATAATTGCGCGTTTCGCCAGCAGGTATTTCAAGCAACGCCTTCCACACCGCCATTTGGAAAACAGTGCCGCCGACATCAAGGGGCAGCTTGGGCATCTGCCTTGGGTTTTGAACGGCATAGACGGCACCGTCGATCAGGGATGAAAGCGAACCGCCTTTACTCAGCAGGGTCGCGTTCGGAAAGCGGCGCTTTAGCGTGCTTTCATTTTCGTCAAACGACAGGCGGCAAATGCCCTTATCGGTCGCCGCAAGCAGCATTGGGCCAAGCGCGCTTTCGACCACAGCCCAATCTATGGTCACACCAGCCCCGCCGTTAATCCATGCGCTTGGTGTCATGCCCCCCGTTATCCGCCACAGGCGTG
This sequence comes from Sphingorhabdus sp., assembly GCF_044357595.1. Taxonomy (GTDB): domain Bacteria; phylum Pseudomonadota; class Alphaproteobacteria; order Sphingomonadales; family Sphingomonadaceae; genus Sphingorhabdus_B. The sequence goes on from NZ_JBIKPH010000156.1 coordinate 2,237, forward strand.
AAAAAGCGCAAGCGTGCGTTCCCGCGCCAGATCGGCGCTGGGTTCGTGATAATCCTTGCGCCGGTCAGAATTAAACCCGTGATTGGCATCATAAACGAATATTTGCGCGGTTGGGTGCGCCTTTTCGATCAATGCCTCAACGCCTTCCATAGGGATGCCAGCGTCATATCGGCCGAAATGCGCGATAGTGGCGCATTTGGGGACTTGATCGGCATATACTGTCGGAACCAAGCCACCATAATAACAGCTTGCGGCAGTGAGATCATCGCTGATGCCAGCCAATGCCCAAGCAACCGACCCGCCATAGCAATAGCCAGTGATGAATACCGGCCCTTTATCCTTTAGCGCATCCACACATGTTTGTGCATCATCGAGCGATTGCGCAAACGGGTGAAGATCACGGGCCAGTTCAACGGCGCGGTTGTAATCGGGGCCGGTATAATCCGCCTCAAACCCGGGATGCTCTCGGTCGAAGATAGCGGGCGAAAGGACGTCATAACCATCCGCTGCATATTCATCACACAATTCGCGAATATGGTCGGTTACGCCAAAGATTTCTTGCACGAGAACAAGGCCGCCGCGGCGTTCACCCACTGCTTCGGCCTGGTAAACCGCTATGTCCGCATCATCCGACATTTTCATGCGAATCATTTTACCCATACATATCCTCCTCAATTTCATCCATCCTGAACGTCATTCCGATTGTTTGGCAATGGCCGTCATCACGCAATGACAATAAGGCTTTAGGTACTCCGCGGCAAACGACAGGCCCAATTACAGGCATCGATATGCAGTTTGCCCAAGAACATAAATCGCTATCTTGCATCGCAGCAAAACCCCTGCTAGGCGCGGCCCGACGCCAAAGAAGGGGCAACCCTTCGGTTCGGTCGGCAAGTTTTTAAGTCTCATATTCTAGGAAATACACGCGTGGATAATTCCGGCGGCACAAGCGCTAATATACAAGCCAGTTTGGCTGGCCGTTACGCAACGGCATTGTTTGAGCTTGCGCGTGATGCAAAGGCTATCGATGCCGTTGAAAAAAGCATGGGCGCCATCGCGCAGGCAGTCAGCGAATCGGCCGACCTTAAGGCACTTACTTCCAACCCAGTGCTCAGCCGCACGGATGCGAAAAAGGCCATAGCCGCCGTCGCCAAGGCGATGAAGTTGGATGCCCTGACCGCAAAGACATTGGGCGTGCTGGCGGACAACCGCCGCTTGAGCGAAACGTCCTCGGTCGCCCGCGCCTTTTCGACGCTCGCCGCGGCCCATCGTGGCGAAGTGACCGCTGAAGTGACTTCGGCGCACGCTTTAAGCGCCGCGCAGACCAAAGCATTGTTGGCAACGCTGAAAACACGCGTTGGCAGCAATGTTGCAATACAAACTAAAGTTGATCCGTCCTTGCTGGGCGGCCTGACTGTCCGCATCGGCAGCCAGATGATCGACAACTCAATTAAAACCCGTTTGAACACTCTCGCAAACCAGATGAAAGGCTGACGGCAGTTGCCGTCGGTGAAAGGCTAAGTAGCAACATGGATATCCGCGCCGCAGAAATTTCCAAGGTCATCAAGGACCAGATCGCCAATTTCGGCACCGAAGCTCAGGTTTCGGAAGTCGGCAGCGTTCTGTCTGTTGGTGACGGTATCGCCCGTATTCACGGCCTCGACAATGTTCAGGCTGGTGAAATGGTCGAGTTTTCCAACGGTATTCAGGGCATGGCGCTGAACCTCGAAGCGGACAATGTTGGTGTTGTTATCTTCGGTTCCGACAGCGAAATCCGTGAAGGTGACGTTGTTAAGCGTACCGGGACGATTGTGGACGTTCCTGTCGGCAAAGAGCTGCTTGGCCGCGTTGTTGACGGCCTTGGCAACCCAATCGATGGCAAGGGCCCATTGAAGACAACACAGCGCAGCCGCGTTGAAGTAAAAGCACCGGGCATCATCCCGCGCCAATCGGTTTCGGAGCCTGTGCAAACTGGCCTCAAGGCGCTTGACGCTCTCGTCCCTGTTGGCCGTGGCCAGCGCGAATTGATCATTGGTGACCGTCAGACCGGTAAGACTGCTGTCGCCATCGACACCTTCATCAACCAGAAGGAAGTCAATAAGGGCACAGACGAATCGAAGAAGCTTTATTGCATCTACGTTGCTGTCGGTCAGAAGCGTTCAACCGTTGCGCAGATCGTCCGCGCATTGGAAGAGCAAGGCGCGATGGAATATTCGATCGTCGTTGCGGCTACCGCTTCAGAGCCTGCACCGCTTCAGTATCTTGCGCCTTACACCGGCGTTGCGATGGGCGAATTCTTCCGTGACAATGGTATGCACGCCGTCATCGTATATGACGATCTGTCGAAGCAGGCTGTGGCCTATCGCCAGATGTCCTTGCTGCTGCGCCGTCCTCCGGGCCGTGAAGCCTATCCAGGTGACGTTTTCTATCTGCACAGCCGTTTGCTTGAGCGCGCCGCAAAGATGTCGGACGCCAATGGCGGTGGTTCGTTGACGGCATTGCCAATCATTGAAACACAGGCTGGCGACGTTTCGGCCTATATTCCAACCAATGTGATTTCGATCACCGATGGCCAAATCTTCCTTGAAACAGACCTGTTCTTCCAGGGTATCCGCCCTGCGATTAACGTGGGTCTGTCGGTGAGCCGCGTTGGCTCGGCTGCGCAGACTAAGGCGATGAAGAAGGTTTCGGGCTCGATTAAGCTTGAGCTTGCGCAATATCGCGAAATGGCGGCCTTCGCGCAGTTCG
>NZ_JBIKPH010000064.1:0-13235 GCF_044357595.1 Sphingorhabdus sp.
CGAACCTGTGTTCGGAAATCACCTTACCAACTGGTCGTGACCATTTGGGTAATGACCGGACAGCCGTTTGCTGCCTGTCGTCGCTCAACCTTGAAACATGGGATGAATGGAAGGACGACAAGGTCTTCATCGAAGACGTAATGCGCATGCTCGACAATGTGCTGCAGGACTTCATTGATCGCGCGCCTGATGAAATGTCGCGCGCAAAATATTCGGCAGGTCGTGAACGCTCGATTGGCCTTGGCGTCATGGGCTATCACAGCTTCCTGCAGTCACGCGGCGTTGGCTTTGAAAGCGCGCTCGCCAAATCGTGGAATATGAAGTTCTTCAAACATATCCGCGCACAAGTCGACGAGGCATCGATGATGCTCGCCAACGAACGCGGTGCCTGCCCCGATGCCGAGGAAATGGGCGTCATGGAACGCTTCTCCTGCAAAATGGCGATTGCGCCTACTGCATCGATTTCGATCATCTGCGGCGGCACGAGCGCATGTATTGAGCCGATCCCGGCCAATATCTACACGCACAAGACGCTCTCAGGCAGCTTCATCGTCAAGAACCCGTATTTGGAAAAACTGCTTCAGGAAAAGTCGAAGGATTCGACCAATGTCTGGAACAGCATCCTGGAAAAGGGCGGCAGTGTTCAGCATCTCGACTTCCTCACGCCAGAGGAAAAGGACACGTTCAAAACTAGCTTTGAAATTGACCAGCGTTGGTTGATTGAACTGGCGGCCGACCGCACGCCTTATATCGATCAGGCAACGTCGCTGAACCTTTATATTCCTGCCGATGTGGAAAAATGGGACCTTCTCATGCTGCACTTCCGCGCATGGGAATTGGGCGTAAAATCGCTATATTATCTGCGTTCGAAATCGATCCAGCGCGCTGGTTTTGCTGGCGGTGTTGAGGCGGATAATACCGCCGAAGCCCCTGTCATCGAGCTTGCGGCGCAAACCGATTATGAAGAGTGTTTGGCCTGCCAATAAGGCGTCCAGATATCACTTCGAAGGTATAAAATTTAAGATCCAAGGAAACAGACATGTCATTGTTACAAGCACGCAATAGCTACAAGCCCTTTGAATATCCATGGGCCTATGACTTCTGGAAACGCCAGCAACAGATCCATTGGTTGCCCGAAGAAGTACCCTTGGGCGAAGATTGCCGCGATTGGGCACAGAAGCTTTCGGATCACGAACGCAACCTGCTCACGCAAATCTTCCGCTTCTTCACACAAGCCGATATCGAGGTGCAGAATTGCTACCACGAAAATTACGGCCGCGTGTTCAAGCCGACTGAAGTCAAGATGATGCTGACCGCGTTTTCCAACATGGAAACCGTCCACGTCGCGGCGTACAGCCATTTGCTCGACACCATCGGCATGCCAGAATCCGAATATTCGGCGTTCCTCGAATATGAAGAAATGGCGGCAAAGGTCGATTATATCCACCAATTCGGCGTCGACACCGACGAAGACATTGCCCGCACATTGGCCATGTTCGGCGGCTTTACCGAAGGGCTGCAATTGTTTGCGTCGTTCGCGATGCTGATGAACTTCCCGCGCTTCAACAAGATGAAGGGCATGGGGCAAATCGTATCCTGGTCCGTCCGCGATGAATCGCTGCACTGCGAAGGCATCACCAAGCTGTTCCACGCATTCTGCGCAGAGCGCGGCTGCCTCACCAAGTCGGTGAAGGAAGACATCATCGATTGCTGCCAGAAGGTTGTCCGTCTGGAAGATAACTTCATCGATCTCGCCTTCGAAATGGGCCCAGTTCCCGGCATGACCGCCAAGGAAATCAAACGCTATATCCGCTACATCGCCGATTGGCGCTTGGGTCAGCTTGGTTTTCAACCAATTTATATGGTCGAAGACCACCCACTGCCATGGCTCGCGCCATTGTTGAACGGTGTCGAGCACGCCAACTTCTTCGAAACCCGCGCCACCGAATATAGCAAGGCGTCAACACGCGGCGATTGGGGCCAAGTGTGGAGCAGCTTTGACAACCGCAAAAAGAAAGACGTCAGCGAAATTATCGCCGCCGAAAATGACGGCATGGATATGTTCGAACAGGCTGGGGTTGCTGCGGAGTAAGCCTTCTCCATGATCTGACGTATACGTCATAGCATTAGACATTTACCCTGCCGCGCTTCTGAAAAGAGGCGCGGTAGTTTTTTGTGCGCATTCTGTCCGGATGCGGGGGGCGGCCTGCGCCAGTTCCCCCTTCCCCGCTTGCTCGTTTCGTGCAAGACTTGACTTATGATCCTTCAGCTTGCTGTTTCCACCTTCATGGTGCTGCTTACTGTGGTTATCCATGGTGGCGGGCTGGCCATTCTTGGGCGGATGTTACGCGGTGAGGTGCAGGTGGAGCTCGCGCATCATGTGCCAGGATTCTCGTTGCGGACGATGGGTTTTACGCTGGCGCTGGTGCTGGCGCTGTTCGTTCTCCATGGCGTCGGTATTTGGCTCTACGCTTTTCTATATGAAGGCCTTGGCGCGGTTGTGGATCTTGAGACCGCGGTGTATTTTTCAACGATAAGCTATGCCGGTATTGGCTTTGACGACCGCTACATCGCGCCCGAATGGCGCCTTGTCGCGGCGATTGAGGGGATTAATGGCTTGCTGTTGCTTGGCTGGTCGACCGCCTTTTTTGTAACGATTGTTGCGCGGCTCGGGCGGCGATAGGCGCTTATCAGCACCAGCTGCGCCTGCCGCCTTTATAATATCGGGCGAGTCCTTCTTCGACCAATATATCGCCAAGGCTTTTCCCACCGCGCGTGAGGATGCGCAATTTGCGGCCATAGCGATCTTCATCGCGGTTGATGCTTTGCAGCGTGAAGGGACCGGCATTCACCAGCTGAAGCATCCGCCTAGTAGCCGCAGCGCCGAGTTTTGCCTCTGCCGCGCATTTCGGTTGATGCGTTTCGGGCGTGTCAATACCGGTAATGCGGATCTTGGTTCCGCGATACCAAATCGTGTCGCCATCCACGACGCAGTTCGTGCCGCCATTGTTATGGCAGAACACGAACGAAGCCGCTTCGGTGTCGGCGGCAAGTGCGGCGAAGGCAGCGACGCCGCCAATCGGGGCTGTACCAGATGCCGTCCAGCCACCCCCAAAAATGGCAACAGACAGCATCAACATAAGCGAGAGAAACCGAGTCATAGTGCACTGGACCTTTGCGCGTGACCACCGACCGAGCGCGTTGGATGCCGCGTAAAAGCGGGCGCCTTAACTTGAAACTTGGCCAGTGTTGCCACGCGATACCATGATTTACATATATGGCTCAACCGGTGTTGAAGTCATGGTGCGTTAGGTCTGATATGGACCTAAAAGCTTGCCATCAGGGTTTGCATTGGACATGACTGCGGCATGGACGATAGACAGCACCCGCGCACCGCATTTAAGATACTGACCGCCGCGCAATGGGCGCAGTTTGAAGCGGACGGACTGTTTAAGGGCGCGCCCGTGGACCTTGCCGACGGCTATATCCATTTATCGACAGCAGATCAGGTGCAGGGCACGCTGGACAAGCATTTTGCGGGGCAAAACCGGCTTGTGATTGCTGAAGTTGATCTCGCCCCATTGCAGCCCTTGATCAAATGGGAGGTGTCCCGCGGGGGCGCGTTATTCCCGCACATCTATGGTGACTTGCCTATGACCGCAATCATTGGGCATGTGGCGCAGATCAAAACGGGATAGAATTGGCCGCGCCGTAAACGGCCGATCCATTTGTGTGGATGGCGCATCGCGCGCCCAGCACAGCCGGTTCGCGTCAGTAATTATTCCGGGGTCGGTTGCCGCGGCTGTCGACGTCGTCGGGTTCCCGCGCTGCCTCTCCTAATGTTTCTGGTTCATCATCATCGTTTCGCTCACCGCGATAGGCGTCCATGTCGATCCGTCCGCTGCGTTCCATCTGGTTCATATGGTCAACGACGTCCTGTGCGTCATCGGGGTCGATCTGTGCCGGGTTGGTTGCCCCGCCGCGCCTGCTTTCATGGGCAGGGGCGCGATCAGCAATGCCACGAATGGCATCGTCGGACACGGTTTGCGCCTGCGCGGCTTCATCGTCTTGTTCGCTGTTGAAGGTTTCAGGCGCGCCGTCGATGGGGCGGCTATTGTCTGTCGGGGTCAAAGGCATATCCTTTCCTGTTAGGAAGGTACAAACGCCATTGTGGAACTGCTGTTCCCTCGGAACGTTCAGCTGTGCCAGTGAAAGGCTATAGCGCTTTCGCCCGTGCATGTGCCGGTGCTGTCGAAACGCCGTTCCAGTATATGTCCTGCCCCATCCTGATCCACCGCCAATATTGTGCTGCACCGCGTGCCATAAACTGGATTGGAAATGAAAATGGGGTGCGCGTTGTCCGGCAGGTCATGGGCTTCTGCGAGAGCGTCAAAGAGTGCCGCCGGATCGTCCGCGGCGCCATTAAGCCATATCTGGAGCGCATGGTTCAATCGCTCTTTGCGCGGCCAGCGTTCGCCCTTAAAGGCATTGGAAAGGCCGTGGATTCCGTCACCTAATGATATTCTCAGGTCCAATGGGCGGTTCGACAGATATTGCAGACCTTTTTGGTCGCCAATCAGCAGGTTAAACGGGTTAAACGCAGCCATTGTCTCCGGCACATCGCCGCGGGTCAACCAGTCCGTCACCAAGGCACCACGCGACGCTTTTTGCGGATCCGGGCCTTCTGGGCCTCGCACGTTGGTCACAATGCCGAAGCGTCCATTGCGGCTTACGCCCATCCATGTGCCTTGGGATGAGATATCACGTCCCGCGATGATAGCAGGGGCACCGTCCCATGCTGCCAAGGGTGCGGCGCCGCGGGCATGATATTCGTCGCGGTTACCCGCAACCACCAAACGCCAACGCGGATGTGCATTCCAAGCGACCGAGACTACGCACATAGGACGCGACCTGCGATATGTGGCTGCAGCAGTTTCGACGCATCCTTCCAATCCGCCGTCAGCCAAGCCTGTTGCTGCGGCCCGTTGAGAATAAGCGGCGTGCTGCGTTTGCCCTGCTCTGCCGCGTCATCAACGCTGATGATCGCAAAGACGGGCATGTCCGTCAGGTCGCGCCAAATCCCTGCCATGGCGAACAAGGGCGGGGTTTCGATATCGCGGCGTTCCGGCTTTCGCCTGGCCGTTGGAATAATCGCCGTTGCCGGCACAAGGCAGCGTAATTCAACATGCCGCAAATTGCCAATCCAGAACGGGCTTTCCACATTGCGGACCGTCGGCACCCATTGCACCTCCCCATTTGGCTTCAGGCTGTTAGGGGCGGGATAGCCCCAGACCATTGGCCGAATGACGCGCTGCGATGTTCTGGCGGAACGTACGATAACCGGTGCAAACTCTCCAGGCCGCAAGTCGCCGCCACCCCAAGGATCAGGACCATGCGCTGCATCAAAAGCCTCCGCAATCGCCCCAGACGGCGCATCCAGGCAATAGGCGCGAGTCATATCAATCCGCTAAAGACCCCAGTTTCGAGAGGCACGACGGATCACAATTGCTTTTCGTAAATACGATATACTTTGTTGATCTTGCCATTAATGGCTTCGCCGACGGAATTCATCGGACCATTATCATCCAGTACCCAGCCAAATTCTCCGCGCGTTGCGCCAAAGTCGGCCGTCGATGAATCGCGGATCAGCGATACCAGCATGAAGGCCAGTTGGCTTGCCATTCTGGTCGACTGTAGCTTCTTGACCACGCCCATTAACGGCACCCGCATTGTCCGGACCTTCGGCGCGCGGAGCCACCAAAGCAGTTTCGCCCAGTTAAACGGGAACAACGATCCGCCAAAGGTGCCCGTCTTTTCGTTAATATCGGGCCATGTCATCATGAAGGCCACAGGTTCCCCATCGACTTCCGCAATGCGGATCAGTTCGCTAAAGACGATGGGTTTCAGTTGCTTTCCAGTATGGGCGACCTCGGCATCTGTGATCGGCACAAAACCCCAATTGCCACTCCATGCATCATTCAAGATAGACAGAATGATGGCGGCTTCGGCATCGAAATTTTTCTTGTTCACCTTACGAATGACAATGCGTTCGTTCCGTTCGCCCGACGCGACGATGCGTTGCACCAAAGGTGGAAAGGGCACGTCGATCGGGATTTGGTAAGTATAGAGGTCTTTGACACCCGCATAACCGGCTGCTTCAATCCACGCGCCATAAGCGGGGTTGTGATAGCCCATGAGTATAGTGGGTGGGTGATCATGACCGTCAATCAGCAGCCCTGGCTCTTCCCAGATCGACAGGCTCAACGGCCCCAGTGAACGGACCATTTTCTTATCGCGCAGCCACGCCTCTGCTGCAGCGATTAACGGCCCCGCAACATCAGAATCTTCCGCTTCAAGAAAGCCCCAATTGCCAACGCCCGGCCCCATGCCTTGTTCTGGCGGCTGTTTCAGCGCGAGATGGTCCATATGCGCGGAGATGCGGCCAACGACACGGCCAGCACGCTCGGCAAGGAAAAGCTGCGCCTCACCGTGGCCAAACCAGGGGTTTTTTCCCGGTGTGATAGTTGCCATCACATCGCTTTTTAGCGGAGGAACCCAATTGGGATCCCCCGCATACAAGCGAAAAGGCAGGTCAACAAATGCCTTTTTGTCGGCCATCGTCACAACTGGGCGAATATGTATCTGCGTCATTCTGTATCCCTGAAACTCTATGCAGCGCGCGGACCTTATTCTTCAGTACGGACCAAAACGGTTTCGCCTATCAAGAAGAATAACAAGAATGGACCCCATGCCGCAATCCAGGGCGGGTACGCACCCAGATTACCCATAGCCAAAGCGAAATTATCCGCGACAAAATAGGTAAAACCCAATGCCATACCGATAACGGCCCTCAGGAAGAGTGCGCCAGAACGGGCAAGGCCAAAGGCCGCAACCGCGCCCAGCAAAGGCATCAACAGGGTCGACAATGGGGCCGAAATCTTATGCCACAAAATGCCTTCCAGATTGTCTGTACGGCGACCAGCGGCTTTTAAATCGTCAATCGCACGCATCAGCGGGAGAAAGGCCAAGCTATCGCCATCCACTTTGACATAGTTAAATCGGTCAGGCGTAATGCCCCTGCCGATTATCAAATTGGCCGGCTTGGTTTCTGTAGTCGTGGCAACATCAAAGGATTTTGCGTTTTCCAGTTGCCATGCGTCGCCAATGTAGCGCGCCTGCATCGCAGTCACGACTTGCCGTAATCCGCCATTTGCGCGCAGATAAATACGGACATTTTCAAGCACAGTGTCATCGCCTGATCCAACCACATTGCCCGCGTTGATAAGATCATTGCCCTCGCGCACCCACACATTATTTCGCGCGTCACTATTGGGCGCAACCGCTCCATATTCTGCCGCTTGCCAAACCTTCAGGCGGGCCGTGCTTGGCGCGACTACGGCATCGTTGAAGACAAAAGAAATAAGCGCAACGCCAAGGCTGGCGACAAACATGGGTGCCAATATCTGATGCGCCGATAGGCTCGCTGCTTTCATGGCTACGACTTCGCTGTTCTGGCTTAGCCCGGCAAATGCAATCAACGTCCCGAGCAAGGCAGAAAATGGCAAAAATCGGGCAATGATTTGCGGCGCGCGCATCGAAACATAATGCAGAACATCGCCTTGGTCATTTCCGGGAACGGCCAATATCTTGCCACTTTCGCCCAGCAAATCGAGTGTCATCAGTATAAGGACAAGCATCGTAAGCACCGCGAAACTGCGGATGATAAACAACTTGGCCATGTACATGGTGATGTTGCGCGAGGGGAAAAAATGCATCTGTTATGGCTCCGCCTGAGGCGTCGGCATGCCTAAGGTTGTCAACCGGGATTTGCGACCAAAGCGGAACAAACGCTTCAGCCATTTTCCGGCCTTTGATGCGAACACCTCAAGTGCACCGATAGGCTGCCCACCCGGCACATGCGCGATGACATGATACATCCATAGGATCAGGCCAGCAAACAACAGGAAGGGCACCCATAAAGCAAAGAACGGGTCAACGACGCCCATGCCGCCGACGCTTTCGGCATATTCGTTGATCTTGTGATAAGTTACCACCATCACTATCGACAAAAACACCCCAAGTGCCGAGGTTGACCGCTTTGGCGGAATGGCCAGTGCAAGCGCCAAAAACGGCAGCAACAGCATCATCGCGACCTCGACAAGGCGGAAATGGAAATTGGCCCAGGCCTGATTACGTTCCGACGCAGGTTTTTGCGCATCGCCACCAATGTGAACCAACTCGGTAATCAGATATTCGCGGTCCTTGCCCCCACGGTTGCGGAAATTCTCTATCTGCGGCAGCGGGATGGGCACGTCATGGCTCGTAAAGCTTAACACGCGCGGCGATGTATAACTGGGCGCATCGTGGACAAGGGTCCCCTTTTGCAGACGTAATAATATTGTGTCGGGATCGTCCGTGCGCAAAAACTGCCCTTTTTCGGCTGTCACTGCGATTGACTGACCATTGTTGCTTTGCGCAAATACAAACATGCCAGACAATTCATTGCCGTTATTTTTGCTCTCATCGATACGCACGGTCAAATTTTTGCCAACATTGTTGAATTCACCCACCCGCACCTTTGCACCGAATGCCCCTGATCGAAGTTCAAAGCGCAGCTCTTCATAAAGGTAGCGCGCGCTTGGCTGCAAGAATCCAACAATGGCAAAGTTAACGGCGGCAAGTGCAATGGCCAACAGGAACGGAACTCGCAGAAGCCGGAAATAACTCATGCCAACGGCGCGGAAAATGTCGAGTTCTGAAGACGTTGCCAGGCCTCGGAAGGCCAATAAGACACCAAGCAACAAGCCAATAGGGATGCCCAGTGACAGATATTCAGGTATCAGGTTGGCGAGCATGCGCCATACGACGCTGACAGGTCCGCCCTCTGCCGCGACAAAGTCGAACAGGTTCAGCATCTTTTCCAACAACAGCAAAGATGCCGCAATTGCCAGCGTGGCAAGCAACGGTAACATCACGCGCCGGAAGATATAACGGTCAGTGGCAGTGATAAATTTCAACTTATGGTCGCCCTGTCACCCTAATTTGGCCGCAAACTATCCCGATAGACGCTTACAGGTTCAGGGGCAACATCGATGCTATCCCAAAAAACGGGGATATTAGACATAATGCTCCAGGAGTTTCAATATGAAGAAATATGTCGCCCTTTTGGCTGTGGTTGGTTTGGTGCTGGTTTCAGGCACAGCAACCGCGAGCCAAGAATTGACCAACGACCTTTCGCGATGCGCACCCGGCAATGGTCCCGCGGTGCTGGTTTCCGTGCGCGGCATAAAAGTACCGAGCGGCAACATCAGGGTCCAATCCTATCCCGCAAGCCCGGACGCATGGTTGGCCAAGGGCCGTTGGCTGCACCGCGTTGAAAGCCGCGCAAGCGCAGGCGGCATGGATATTTGCGTTCCCGTACCGTCCGAAGGCAAATACGGCATCGCCGTCCGGCATGATCTCAACGGTAACGGAAAAACCGACATTACCCAAGACGGCGGCGGATTTTCGAACAATCCCAGCATAAGCATTCTGAATTTGGGTAAGCCATCGGTGAACAAAGTTGCTTTTGCAGCAGGGCCCGGCGTCACCCGGATCACCGTCAATCTGAAATATATGTAAGGACGATATTTGGCTTTAGTAGCGCTGCTTTCGAACCCCAATTCAACCGGCAACAGGTCATTGTTGCCGGCGGTTCGAACCTATTGCGCCAAGAACCCGGATATCTTCCATTACGAAGTCGAAGAAATGGGCCAGATTGCCAAAGCGTTGGAAATGATTGCCCGGGTGAAGCCAAAGGTGCTTGTCATCAATGGCGGCGACGGCACTGTTCAATCTGCGTTGACCGAGCTGTACCATGGCGGCCATTTTGAAGGCACGCCGCCGCCTGTGGCGGTGTTGCCAAACGGCAAGACAAACCTGATTGCTTTGGACTTAGGTGTAGAGGGCGATCCGCTTGAAGCGCTCGCACGGATCATGGAAGTCGCAAAGGGCAACCTGTCCGAACATATTGTCGTGCGCGAACTTATCGCACTGAGCGACGGCAGCGAGGACGCACGTCCGGTTCTTGGAATGTTTCTTGGCGGCGCGGGTCTTGCCGAAACAATCCTATATTGTCGGCATAAAATCTATCCCCTGGGGCTGCCCAACGGGCTAAGCCATTTTTTGACCGCAATTGCCGTGATTTTCTCAACCTTTGTCGGGGTCAAAGCGAGCTTTTTGCCCGAACGGTCCAAGCCGGTGAGCATCTCATTCATCCGCAACGGAGAATTGCAAGGCACTTTTGCGGTGCTGATTGTGACAACGCTCGAAAAATTGCTGCTTGGCGGGCAAGCCGGAAACAGTAAGCAGCGTGGCCTGATGAAGTTCTTGGCGGTTGACCAGGCCCCAATGGCCATGCTGAAAATGATGGCGGCATCGCTGCGGGGTAAATTGGGACAGACAGCGATGACCGGCGTGCATTTCCAACAGGGTGATGTCATTCGTATCGATAGTGAACAAAGCAGTGTCGTTCTGGATGGCGAAGTGTTTGAGGCCTATTTGGGCAACCCCATTGTTCTTCGGTCCACGCCGCCTGTACCGTTCCTCAAACTTGCCGCTTAACAAGCTACGGTGAACAGGGCTAAAACCCCCGACATGCATTCGCTTACGCAACTTGTGGCTGAAGAACTGGCCGTGCCGGTGCAAGCGGGCGTCTGCGACTTTGCCGCCCAGATTGCCGCGCAATATGGCGATGCGGCGCGCGCTGTCTTATTTTATGGTTCTTGCTTGCGATCCGAACAATTGCAGGGCGAAATGCTCGATTTCTATCTCATCGTTTCGGACTATGAGGCCGCTTATGGTAAGACGTGGCTTGCGACTTGGAACCGCCGTTTGCCCCCCAATGTTTTCCCGTTTCAGCATGATGAGCTAATCGCCAAAGTCGCGGTGTTGAGCGAAAGAGACTTCCACGATCTCAACCGGCCGGCCGCGTCTGCTGTATCGGTGTGGGCGCGCTTTGCACAGCCGTCACGTTTAGTGTGGTGTGCCAACGAAGCTGCCCGGGTATCCGCAGTTAATGCTATCTGCGGCGCGGCCCCGACCTTGTTGAACGCGGCGCTGGCATTTGTCGAACGCGAGGTTGATGTACTTGATTTATGGCAATCCGGGTTTCAGATGACCTATAGCGCTGAATTGCGCGCCGAACGCAAAGACCGGCCATCGTCGGTGATTGCGTTTGACCCCGAACGCTACGAACGCATCGGGGCTGCCGCCTTGCATCATACGCATATCGCCAACGCACTGCGCGGCGGCAAAATTATACTGCTGCCCGATGTCGATGGCAGAATTGCTCTCGAGAAGAACCGATGGCCAAGCCTGCGTCGGCGCGGCAAGCTGTTGACCATTGCACGGCTTGGCAAGGCCGCGTTCACTTACGCTGGTGGGATCGATTATCTGGCGTGGAAGATAAACCGCCATGCAGGCACGCACATCCATATTCGGCCGTGGCAGCGCAAATGGCCCTTAGTCGCCGCTTTGTTTCTGGTGCCGAAGCTTTTGGCGAGAGGCGCGGTGCGTTAGGGCATAATGCGTTTGCCTTGTGCCAACAGCAGCAGCGCAAAGACCCCGGCATAGCTGGCTGGTAACCACAGGCTATCAAGCCCAAAAAAACCGAATAGCAGCGCGCCGATAGCAGCGCCGCTGACAAGTCCAATCCATAGCAAAAGATAGGGCACCCACGCAAACCGTGCGCCGCCGCTCATCAATGTCGCAAGCCCCTGACCAATCTTTACCAACGCGCCTGTCATATAAGTAAGCCCGAAAGAGACCGAGCCCTCGCGTTCAAAAAGCGTGTTTTCCAAACCCATGCAAAATGCCGCGAGGCAAAGGCCGAAGAGCAGAAATTCGAAGCTTGCGATTACGGGCGCGGCAAACAGCAATATCGATATGATGATGAGGATATATGCCTGCCGCCGCGACGGCGAAAGCGTGTTCTTGCGGCCAATAAGCGATCCTGCCACCACGCCGCCGACAAAGCTTAACAGTAGCAAAGATACCATGCCGACATAAGGCGCGCCTTCGACCACACCGACGCTAAAGCGCGTGGAATTGCCGCTCATAAAAGACAGGAAAAACCCGCCGCTCGCCAAAAAGCCGATGGCATCGACCATGCCCGCCATGGCCGCGAAACTTACGGCCAATATGCGGGCATTCCGGTCAAGCCTGGTCATAGGCCAGCCGTCAGATAATCCCGACGGCTTTGCCCGCGCGTTCGAAGCGGTCGAGAATGTCAGCGACCTGTTCGCTGCTATGTTCGGCGCACAATGAACACCGCAGCAAGGTCATGCCCGCTGGTGTCGCTGGTGGCCGCGCCAAGTTCACATACAGCCCGTTTTCAAGCAACGCCGCCCACATGGCTGCGCCCTTTTCCAGATCAGGCATGATCACGGCAATGATCGCGCTTTGCGCATTGGGTGTGCCTAATTGGAAACCCAAATCGCGCAGGCCTTGATGCAGGCTCTTCGAATTCTCCCACAAATGCCCGCGCTTATTGCTATTGTGCATGAGCTTGCGGATGCTCGCGGCGGAACATGCGACGACCGAAGGTGGAAGCGATGCGGTGAACACATAAGGGCGGCACACAAGCCGCATGATTTCGAACTTCGGGTGGTTTGACACACAGAAACCGCCAACCGTGCCGACAGATTTGGAGAATGTGCCGATGATGAAATCAACATCGTCCAACACGCCTTGCTCTTCGGCAACACCCCGGCCATTTTCACCGATGAAGCCCATGGAATGCGCTTCATCAACCAAGATCATCGCGCCCGCTTCTTTCGAAACGCGGATCATTTCCTTCAAAGGGGCAACATCGCCCAGCATCGAATAGACGCCCTCAAGCACCACCAACTTGCCTGCATCGGCGGGCAAACGCTTAAGACGCTTCTCAAGCGCTTCCACGTCATTATGGCGGAAGGCAACGATTTCGGCATCGCCCATTTTGCAACCATCATAGATCGACGCATGGCTGTCGATGTCGAGGATGATGTAATCACCCTTGCCCGCGATCGTGCTGATAATGCCCAAATTGGCCTGATAGCCCGTGGAAAAGACCATCGCATGGTCCATTCCGTAAAATTCCTTCAACGCGTCTTCGCATTCCTTGTGGCCCTGAAACGTGCCATTCAGAACGCGGCTGCCCGTGGTGCCCGCGCCAAATTCGTCCAAAGCTTTCTTGCCTGCCGCGATGACATCAT
>NZ_JBIKPH010000065.1:0-13220 GCF_044357595.1 Sphingorhabdus sp.
ACCTGATATTTGAACACGCCTTGCGTGTAGGGCAGACCCATCGCGGAGATGTGGAAGCTATCTTCGCCTGCCTCAATCGCAGCGGCGTTGGCGAGGAGGAAGGGTATGTAGATGTCGCCGACCTGTTTCAGCCAAGCGGTGATGATCGGCGCAAAGGGCACATCGGCGCCTGCGATCTCTATATCCCATTGCCCGTCGATTCCGGACATATCGTCAATATGGAGCAGCCAGCGGAAACTATAGGGAAAGTCTTTGCGCATCATCGCCTGCGCAGTGGGATCAACGCCCAGCTGCGACAATTGGCCATACATTCCGAATTCCGCAATGCTCGGCCGAGAACCGAACAGGCAGTGATGATCCACCACATGCGCCTCAAGCGCACCGAGCAACGCGCGCGTTGAGGCTTCAATCAGTGGGAAGTTTTCAGCCGCGCAACCGACAATCGCCATGCGGCCAACCTGCCGCGCGCGGAACTGTTCGGCATAGCCCTGGCTTGCGGCCAGCCCGCCACCCTTCATCGCGTCAAAAGCGAGCCAGCGGCTCATCTGGATCTGGTCTACCTCCTCCAGCCAGCGATAACCGAACATTGCCTTTGTCACCCATTCGTCAGCAAAATCCTCAATCAGATGCGCGATAAAGGCGCGCGCCGGATCGGGCGGGATAACTGATCGTTCGGTATGCCGCGCCTCCAGATCATAAATGAGCGGCGTCGAATCATTGTGGAATGTTCCATCGGGATATTCCATTACAGGAATAACAGGTGCCTTGACCTTGCTCAACGCGTCACGCGAGTCCGTGCCGTGCGCCCACATATGCGGGATACGACGATAACGCATCAGCGCGCGCATCTTCATCGAATAGGGTGAACCCAGTGCTCCGTTGAGTGTGTACATTGTGGGTGGTTCCTTCCGGTATGGCCAACGTCAATTTGTAATGGACTATATTGACATTATCAATGCCAATATATTGGCTAAGAAGCATGTTGATCTGGGCGAACAAACCCGCCGTTTCTGTCGCCATCGTTGCCATGACCTACGACAGCGTCAAGTGCATTTTATAATTTGACATAATGTCATATTTGATAATATGTTCATATCATGAAAATCAAAATTGATAGCCTGTTAGGGAGCAAGCGAGAGCGAACCCGCGACCAGCTGCTTGTGTCCGCACAATCGCTATTGATGAGCGAAGGCGCGGCAGCGCTCGGCCTGCGTCAGATTACCACCCATGCCGGAATGGTGCATGCCAGCTTCTATAATTATTATCCGGATGTGGCTGCGTTGATTGGCGATCTGGGAGAATTGCTCGGTGCTACCCATGCTGCGGCGATGGCGATGCCCGGCGATGATCATGACAACCCGGCCGTGCGCTTCGCACGAATTACGCGTCAGACTTTGCGTATTGTGTTGGAGCAGCAAGGCTTTGGCCGGCTGATGTTTGACATTGGCTTGCCGACTGATCGGTTGGCGGCCGAGTTACGGTTGCGATTGAAGATGGACATTGAAGAGGGTGTCGCGGATGGTCTCTTCACGGTGGCTGACGCAGATCTTGCTACCGCGATAGTCGCGGGAGCAATCACAGGGCTAGCACTTGATCTGCATCGGGGCGTCTTGTGTTCTGCTAAAATTGACACTGCAACCACCCAGCTTCTGACATATTTGGGTCTGAATGCAGCGGAAGCGGAGCGGTTGGCGCATGCGGCCTTTGACTCTCCGCCCACACTTGAATTGCCAATGCGCTGGCTGGCTCTGCCACCAGTGCTGCAACGACAAACAGGAGACATTCGATGAAGCGCACAGCAGGCCGAGGCGTTGTGATCGACAAGGGCACGCCCGATTTTGTCACGGCGCTGCTCGGTACCAGCTTCAACGCGCAAGACCCCGGCCGCCGTCCTGATCAGATTGTGCAAGCCAATGATGTGGAAGAGGTTATCGGTGCGGTGAAGCGCGCACGTGATGAAGGCCTCGCAATCGGCATTTGTTCGGGCGGACACAGTTGGGCGCAGAACCATATTCGTGATGGCGGGATGTTGGTTGACCTTTCGCGGCTTAACAGCATTGCGATCAACGCGGGGCAGGGCACGGCAGTGATCGGCCCTGGCTGCCTGGCCGGTGAACTCAATGCTGCCCTTGTTAAGCATAAGCTCTTTTTCCCTGTGGCACATGCCTACACTGTCGGTATGGGCGGCTTCCTCCTGCAAGGCGGTTTTGGTTGGAGCAGCAGGGCTTGCGGGGTGGCGTGCCAGAGCGTCATTGGCATCGATGTTGTTCTCGCGGACGGCACATTGGTCCATGCAAGTGAAACGGAAAACGCAGAGCTTCTCTGGGCTGCGCGCGGGGCTGGACCTGGCTTTTTCGGTATCGTGGTCCGCTTTCACCTGAGGCTTCAACCGCGCCCCAAATTCGTTGGTATGAAGGCCCAAGTATTTCGGATCCGCCATCTCGAAGCCGTGATGGCGTGGGCGGATAGGGCAGGGCCAGATGTGGCGCCGTTTGTCGAATTCCAGCTCGTTTTCGATCGCAAGGCCATGGGGATATTTGCGCACGGCATACAAGTTCTGGCGCCCGTGCTGGCCAGTAGCTGGCGCGAGGCACGCGCCGCGGTGGACTTCATCGACAAAAGCCCGATCCGCAAGCTTGCCAGCTTTACGCTGCCATTGTTGCCGGTCTCGCTGGACATGATGATGAAGGGCGGCGAAAGGACCCTGTTTTTGCCCAATACCCGCTGGACGGCAGACAGCATGTGGATGAACATGCCGATTGATCCATTGCTACCGGCCTTGCGGCACATCGCCGATACGCAACCGGCTTCCCCCAGTCATGCGCTTTGGCTCAACTGGAACGGACCGGCGGAACGCCCAGACATGGCATTTTCGCTTGAGGCGCGCTCCTATCTTGCGCTCTATGGCGGGCTGCGCGGCAAGACGGCGACACCCGCCGACGAAAGCTGGGCAACCGACCATATGCAAGCCTTGCAAGCACACAGTGTGGGCATTCAGCTTGCTGATGAAAATCTGGGACGCAGGCCGATGCCGTTCATGGCGCCTGCCAATCTGAAACGGCTGGACGCCCTGCGCGCCAAATTTGATCCCGAAGGCAGATTTAATCCATATATGGGGCGTGTATTATGAAAAGCAGTAAACCGATTTCCGGACGCTATTTGGGCTATCGTGACGCAGATCGCGCCACGCCTTATGCCCGCTTCTTCAACCCTGAGCTTGCCCCATTGGCTTCGCATGTGTGCGCCGCGCTGGACCGGGGTGGCGTTCCGATTGATCTTCTACCCGGGATCGACGGTGCAGCAGAGAATCTTTTTGGCGATACAGCGGTGCTGGAAGACGGCTGGGTGCTCACACAAGACGGCGGCATGCGTGTGAGTGTGCGCACCGACATGCCCGGCGTCACACCGGCAATGGTGGATTGGTGGTTCGGTTGGCACGGCGATGCGCCCGCCAAGTACAAGTTGTGGCATCCTCAAGCGCATGTCCATGTTGGTTGGCGCGAAACGCCGCCTGCCGGCACCAGCGGCCGCGCGCTCTATGTTGGGCAGACGTCAATCGTCGACGAATATATCGGTAGCGATCTGATACGCGGCGCTATCAGCTTCGTGCCGCCGGCCAGTTTTGGTTTTACCGACCCGAGGCTGGATGATGACCAACAGGCGACAATCGTTTGTGCGCGCCTCGGCCTTGGGGATGCGCCTATCGATATTGGCTATTTGGCCCACCATGTCCGTGCGGTCCCAGGCGGCAGTGAAATGCGATCGCGCTTCTGGATGGGCGGTGCCCATGTCAGCGGACGCAACCTCGTCGGCAGCTTGGCTGCCGCCGTTGCCAAGCGCGTGCTGCGGCTTACAGAGAGCGATGCGCGCGCCCTGCTGGTCCACTGCGGGCAGGAAATGCCGCATCTGGCAGCGTTTCTGCCTGCTTTGCACGCTGAATTTGCCGATAACGGTCCAGCAGGTACCAGCAACACAAGAATGGCCAGTTAAGGTAAAGACATGCGCATCATCACTGTAACCGCTATCGCGCTAATATTGACTGCAGCGGTAGCGGTTTTCGTCGGATTTCGACCACAAGCGGTACAGGTGCCGCCACGACCAGCCCCGTCAACGCCGCTGCGCGCGACAATTGCCATCGCGCCCTCGGATCAGGCGCTCACTTTTGCGCGTTCTGGTGAAGGTGCCAACGCACAGACAATTGTGGTCACCCGATATCAAAACGGGGTCGTAACCGGTGTTGACTTGGCACCCCTGCTGCAGCCCGGTGAGGATGCGATCGCTGTCTATAACCGTCTTGGGTATAACGCCATCGCTGCTTTCGTTGCCGGGGCAAGAACCAGCGTCAACCGTGATGTAGAAACCCTTGCCGTGCCAGTCGATTTGCGTTCCTTACACGCCGCTGCCGCCACAAACTATCCCGAACATGCCGATGAAGCCAAGGTTAAAGATGGCCCATTCATGTTCGCCAAGGTCGCCCAGCCAACATCTTCACGTGCCGCGATCCCGGCAAGCAGCGGCTTGTTAGATTATGAAGTTGAGCTTTGCTTGGTAACACTCAAGCCATTGTCGGCCAAAGCTAGCGCCAAAGGTGGCCTGATCCTGTGCAACGATGTTACCGATCGCGCGGCGCTATTGCGCGGGGCCGACATAAACGACGTTGCCTCGGGTAAGGGTTTTACAGATGGTAAGAGCGGCGCCGGATTTCTTCCGGTAGGCGACCTCTTCGTCGTGCCACGAAACATTGAGTCCTTTGTGGAGCCCTTGGAACTGCACTTGTCCCTCAATGGCGAACAAAGGCAGCGGGCGCGCGTGATCAATTGGATTTGGGACCTTGACCGCTTGCTCCTCGAAACGGCCAAGCGGCGGGGTGTTAGCTGGATTTGGCGTGAAGGCCGCGCGCAATTGCCGATCAACAATGACGGTATCTTACCAGATCGTAGTTTGGTCCTTGCAGGGACGCCGGCCGGGACGGTTTTCCAAGGTCCGGGTCCTGCTACTTTCGTGCGCGGCGCGTATGACTGGGTAACGCATTTCGGCAAGGTGAGCATAATCAAGGCAATCGTTGAGCGGACAATCACTGATGATCGCGCCTCTGGCGGCTATCTGAAATCAGGCGATGTCGTGACTATCCGCGCTGATCAACTGGGTACGCTCGAGAACCGCGTCGAATAGAGCGGGCTTTCATTGGACACGCCATGCGTGCTTGCGCCCGGCACGTGCGATGGCGTTGTCGACATCATCACCAAGATAGCCAACATTCGAATGACCTTGTGAAATCTGGATAGCCCAAAAACTACCCGTGGCATTGTAGGTTAGCGGATCCTTTGTCCATGATGCGGCGCTCGTTTGAGTAAAGGTCTTATTTACCGTTAATCTCGATCATGATTTCATTTCTGCGCATGAACGGAAGCGTCCAAGGCGCATTATAATATGCGTACTGGGGCGGATTGGCAGCAACCAGGCTGCGTTCTGACATGAAGGCGCGTAACAGTGTTTCTTGCTTGTCGAGCGAAACCTGGCCAGCGAAGCCTGAGAAGCGGATCACGGCAAAACGCGTCGCTGGCACTTCAAGCAATGCGACTTGCGGGTTAACCGGCTTAGGTAGCGTTTTAATCGTGTATTTTGAAGGCATTACAAAGCGCACATTCCAAGATGTGCCTTTGGCTTGCTGTATAACCGGCGCCGTCATAGCAATTTTTTCGCTCGACTGTTGGATTACCGGCGCCGTCATCGCGACTTTTGTAGACGATAGATTGTTGCCAAAGATATAATCCGCAATAATACGGAAACCACGTTGGATAGCTTGGTCACGCTCCCCTTCCACCGTTGCCTCCGCCACAATTGTCGGACCATATTCGCGGATCTCTAGATTGCCGCTTTTGCTGGGCACCGTATAATTAGGTGTTTCGACATTACTTGCCACCGCACTCCACGTGATTGTCCCCAAACCGGCAAGTCCTGTAACAGCAAGAAAAATCCATCTTTTGCGCATTATGTCGGCCTTTCAAGAACGGTATTGGAGGGTAACACTAAGCTTGAACGAGAGCAAACTTCAACAAACGCAAGATTTCCCGCGCATTTGATTAGGTAGGGATGAAATTCCAATGTTCACCGTTGGCTAAACTATCTCAACAGTTAAACGGCCATTTTTCATTGCAAAAACACGTAAAAATGAACTTACAATGCAACATGTCGATTGCGATGCCGCCCGGGCGAGGCAGGGGCGGGTAGTGTTCGTGCCTCACGGCGACGCAAAGAACCCCACTCGACCGCCAGCATTTTACGACGAGACCTATGCGTTTTTGGCTACGTGCGGCATTCCCGAGATATGACGGCGCTGTGTCGCGTTTAATTACGCGCGCGTTCCATCTGATATCTATGTGATGCCTAGCGCCACCATATTGACAATGGCAAAACCAGAAAATTAGGTTAACCCATTGAAATATATGGTGAGCCCTGCTGGGTTCGAACCAGCGACCTACTGATTAAAAGTTAGAATTTCCTATAAGCTTTACAATATGATATTAGGTAGTGTATTACAAGTGTGTATTACTTAATTTACATATTTTCAGTGAGATAGCACGATGGCTTCGCAGCAATCACGTCATTCGCTTGATGGTCCCGTTACTACGATACGGCGTGGCGTTGCTATCTACAAAAAGCTCTCAAGTCCGTTTTGGTACGCAAGAGTGTGGGATGCACGTGCGAAGCGAAATATCGTTAGGTCAACGAAAGAGACTGGAAAGATCAAAGCAAGGCAGTTTGCTGAAGATCTTGCGATTGAGATTCTTGGTGGGAAACCACAAATAGCAAAAGAGTACACATTCAAGCACTTTGCTTTGCGACTAATCACTATCAGTCGCACAATGGTTGAGCTTGGACAGCGTAATGCGAATTACGTGAACACCATCGTCACATTCTTGGACAATAAAGAGTGGGGTTTGCAAAAGCAGTTTCAGCATCGTGATGTGCGAGAGCTGCGAACGAAGGACTATGCTGACTTTCTAGACAAGCTTGCCAAAGACCGTCCAGATTTGTCTGATTCAACTCGTAATATGATGACTGCGACATTTCGCAACGTGCTGAAGGTCGCAGTACGTGAGGGCGTAATTGATGCAGTTCCAGCGACTCCACGTGATCGTCAGCGTGACAATCCACGAGCGTTTCTGCCGTTCTATCCACTCGTCAGTCGTAAAGACTGCGCATACACGAGGGTTCGCAACGTTGTGCGCACACTTACGAAAGAGCATCGTGAGTTCATCACGAAAGCTGAAAAGAGTGGAAGTGCAAAATCAATCTACAGCGAGCAAAAACTGCGTATTGTTCCCATCACGAGTGAGCTTGGCGATCTTATCGTCTTTGCTGTGAACACATTCGTTCGTCCCACTACCAGCGAGCTTTATGCACTAAAGCACCAAGACATCACCATCGCTGAAAACCCACGACGTTTGCTCGTCACAGTGAGACGTGGGAAAACGGGCTTTAGGTTGGCGACTTCAATGGAAAACGCTGTGGATGTCTACAAGCGCATTTGCGCACGTAATCCAGATGCTCAGCCAAGCGACTATCTGTTCTTTCCATCATATCAGAACCGCAGCACTGTGCGAGATATCGTGCAGCGTCAGTTTGGTGTGGCGCTGCAAAGAGCAAATGTCGTCAATGATCCTATCGCTGGACTCAAATATTCAGTTTACTCACTGAGACACACAGCGATCTGTATGCGCATCATTCTTGGGGGTGGTAACGTTGATATCTACACGTTGGCAAAAAATGCTGGAACAAGCGTAGATCAGATTGAACGCTTCTATGCCAAGCACTTACCCATCAGCGCAGAGCTTGCTCGTAACCTTCAGCACTTTGAACGTGAGTTGAAGAAGGAGCTGGAGGTGGATGTTTTGGCAGAGGGCGATAGCGAGCGCAGTCTTGTTACACCGAGAAAACCCAAACTTAAAAGTTTGAAGTAAGCTCAATCAGTGCTGAGGCTGTGTTGTCGGTTTAACCGACAACAGTGAGATACTGTGTCAAACCTAGTAACTTGATGTGCTTGGCTCAACCACACATTGAAAAGAGTCTGGTGCAAGACACTTTGCTGTGTCGTGTAAACCGACAATGCTACTCAGACCAGTTCAAGCTCAACTGCTTGCTCGTTAATTAGCTCGTGACAGCGTTCGCTAAGGCTCAAAAATTGCTGACCTACGTGGCGATGGGGTGAAGACGTAATAATCTGCTCTCCAGCTTTCTGAAGTCTGCTTGCACAGATTGCTAACACGCCCATGCTTGGTTCTGCCTTCTTCATACGAAGCGTTCGTAAATAGCATTCGCTATGAGCAAGCCATAATTCTGAGTATTCTGACTCAGTAGAAACTATTCCTTTTGATTTTAGTAAATCAAAGGCTTCCATTATAAGTTTTTTTCGCAATTTATTCTCCGTTGATAAATACTGAGAGTGAACATGTTTTTGAAAAACATGCTCTTCTGAATATATTTATCAACGAGGTTTAATTGAGTTACATTTTTAACGTCAAAAAAGGTTGGTCTGATTGGGCATTGTCTGAAGACTGGAACATCTACGGCACTCTCAATTTCTCAGTGCAGCACAAGCCAACATTCGCTGAAGCGCAACGTAGATGGGCGTTGTTCTGGAACGTTGTGGATCGGCTTTGTTATGGGAAAGGCAACGGTGCTCAGCGAAGAATATCACGCTTTGTATACGCCCACAAAGGCAGCAATGGTGATAATGCACACATACATTTTCTCGCTAAAGTTGATGGTGACGTGCGAGAGTTCTGCATTCTGCTAAATGCACTGTGGGCAAGCATGGAGCATGTTGGTGGAGCAATAGCTGATCAGAACGAGATACTGCCTGTGTTCAACATACAGAAGGTATCAGCATATCTGATGCACGAAGATCACGGCTACGAGATGAATGGCTTCTGCGAAAAGCTTACGCATCTGCCCAAAGACGCAGCAACTATGCGTCAAAATGCAGCGAACTTGCTGAGGTCAGCTGCCAATCGCTTTCAGCATCTCAATGATGCAGCGATTGCTTTTGATAAGCACGTTGAACGTGCAGAGCAGCGATATAACAGGCGCAATGCAAACTAACTGACGGCAATGCTGTGGTGAAATGATGCGTCTTTTGGAGATGACGATGTGCTGAGTGAATTCAGCGCATGTCATTATAATACCCAAAATAATGATGATCAGTTTCTCATTAACAAAACACTGGAAGTTAATGAAAAACGCTAAGGCTATTGGAAACCAAAACATTGTCGCATGGAGGAAATCGGTTTTCCTAACTACATGATTAATATATATTTCTCTCATCAGAAAAGTTAATGAGAGATTGGTAAAATGGCAAAAGCAAAGGTTCTTACTAAAGACGAAATCAAACGAGTGATGCGTATTGCTGACACAGCGAATAACGGTCTGCGTGACCGTGTCGCACTGTCTCTCAGCATATTGGCTGGGATGCGTATTGGAGAAATTGCTGCTCTGACAATCGGTGATGTGCGTGGGATTGATGGAAAAGCTGTGGAAGTCATCAATCTCAGCAAGCATCAAACGAAGGGCAATCGCTCGCGGCGTGTATTCATCTCAGAAGAGCTGCGTAAAATCCTAAACCAATATCTCGCTCAAATTAGCCAACTTGAAGATAGCAAAGCATTCATTCGTAGCGGTCGAACTATGGGGCACTTTAGTAACATCAGTCTCAGTCTGCGCTTCAAAGCAATCTACGCAGCCGCTGGTATCAAAACGAGCAGTCATTCTGGAAGGCGCACATTTGCTACTAGATTGAACGCAGCTGGCATTGGGATGGCTACAATTCAGCAAGCTATGGGTCACGCTAATATTGCTACTACAGCTGGATATTGCTGGGTTAGCGATGAGCAGTTGGCAAATGCTGTCAATGTGATTTGAGCACAGACGCATAACTTTGATCAGCGGTGATGGGACATATCTGTTTCTGCATAAACAAAAATCAGCCTCACACTCGTGAGGCTGATAAGTTTGTCTGGGTCTAGTTGGCGAATGCTAGTCAAGCGGCTTGGGGGCGATGATCCAGCCCTTGTGAAAGTTCTTTATCATTGATTTGCCGCAATACTTGCAACGAGAAGTCACCCCATTTGAATTCACTTTGGCGTAACCTTTCGACCGCTGGTGCTTTCCGAAAGTGCAAAAAAACAGTCTGCGAATAACCCAAACCAAGACCTTGACCTCTCGCAAAGCATCAACATCTCCGCCTTCAACTGTTACAATAAAATTATAAATCTCTGTTATTGATAGTGTATTATACTATATTTTCTAAATATTGTAATGCACTATCATTTTCTTGAATCTCAATATGGAGTTGAAAAAATTCACTCTTGGGAGAGCGTATGATTGACGAATTAACGAAAATATTAAATTTTCAGAGATCAACCAATATAAAATGTTTACATAATGAATTGCGTATTATCAAAGAAATATTGGAAAATGGACCAATAGCTTCATTAGAATTGATGAATAAAACGGGTAGATCTATTTCTAGTCATAATAATGATTTAAAAAGACTTTTAGATATTGGAGCTTTAGAGATAAAAACATCAGAAGTTGATAAAAGAAAAAGAATATACGATATATCAGAAAGTTTAAGAGTGACATTTTTAGTGAATAAAATTGATGAAATCAGATCCAACGGCAACCGTTGAGCGACAGCCGTCAAGCTGATCATTATTCACGCCAATTATCGCTTCAGCTTCTGCTGACAACGCTACTAGAGGTTTTGCCCACTCGTCAAACTCATCATTCTCATCCCAGCGATTGACTGCATAGTAGTGAATTATTTCACCCTTCTCTGGTGTGAGTGCGCTTGTCTCAAGCCTTATAATCAACTCACGCTTTAAGCCACGAGTGCCAGCTTGAAACAGTTCCAACCCACCATCAATGTACAGTTCAAACAGACTGTCGTGCAGCCGCTTCTGGCTTTGGATTAGCTTGTCGTTCATCGTGCGATTGCCTGTGCAGCTTTGCGAAATGCGACCTCATCATTCTGCGCCCCATAGACATACCCACGCAATGCTCGTTGCTGATCTGCAAGCGTTGGCTCAGCTTGACGAATTCCCTGCTGAATTGAAGAAACAGCCTTAGAACGGTCCTCAGTGTCATTCTGACTATTTTGAGTATCAGTGCTGCTTGGCTTGGGTTTCTGAGTCTGAGCTGTCTTCTGTGGAGTTGGCTTAGGTGGTTTGGACTTTCGTGAACGGCACTGTTTAGCAAGTGCATCATTTCTGCTCACCAAAACTGTCACCAATTGCGATGCAATGCCCATTAAAAGTTCAATGTCAGCCTTGATCTCTTTGCTCTCAATCTCAGCTGCCAACTTGGGCAGTAGCAAGACTGCTCGTTTAATCTGCTCTCGTGCGTTCATTTGTACACTCCATTACGAGTGTATTTATCACGCTGTGACGCATCGTCGTTACAACGATTCTCACCTAATCAATCACTTACGGTTTGTGTATTACTGTGTATTACTTTTTTCACAAACAATGAGAGAGTGCCGAAACACTCTCAAATTATTGATTTAATTGAAATATATGGTGAGCCCTGCTGGGTTCGAACCAGCGACCTACTGATTAAAAGTCAGTTGCTCTACCGACTGAGCTAAGGGCCCCCGACCTGAACCGAACAGGGTTCAAAGGAGAGCGCTTCCCCTAGTGGCGGTGGGGTGACTGGTCAAGCGCCTTTGGTCGGTTAAATCGCGATTGCAGGTGACGAATGGTTAAGCCTGTCATCGGGTCGCGCCAATCGGGGGCTACCATTGCGGCAGGCGTAAGGACAAAACCGCGCGAACGAAGGCCGGGATGCGGGATAGAGAGCGCTGGATTGCTATCGGCCCACATGCCGCCAGACCATAAGAGAATATCGAGATCCAGCACGCGTGCACGCCAGCTTTGGCCGCGCCGTACGCGCCCGAAATGGCTCTCGATGTCGTGCAAGCGGGCAAGCAGTGCAGGGGGAGCAAGCTGCGACGCGATCACCGCTGCCGCGTTGGCAAAGCGGCGCGATGAAGGCCCCATCGGGCTTGATTGGATAGTGGCTGAATGTGCGAACACATCGATATCGTCCATCTCCAGCGCGGCAATCGCGTGCGGGATGATGTGATTTGGTGTGCCAATGACGGGATGTGGCTGATTTGAACCTATCCCAATGAGATACAGATACGACAGATCAAATATCCTGGGCAAGGCGGGTGTATAACGCTGGCCTGCGGTCGCGGAAGAAGCCCATGCTGGCACGATGCGCGCGGGCTTGGTCTAGGTCAAAGGTCGAGACTAATATGCCGGTTTCGGCATCATCAAGGTCGCATACCACATCCCCCCATTCATTGGCGATGAAGCTGGTGCCGTAGAATTTTTGCGCCGTCTGACCATGGTCGTCTTCGTTGCCGACCCTGTTGGCCGCAATTACGGGCATACAGTTTGACACCGCATGGCCAACCATTGCGCGCCGCCACATATGCCGTGTGTCCAAGGTCGCATCCTGCGGCTCGGCACCTATGGCTGTAGGGTAGAATAACAGCTCAGCGCCCATCAGGGCCATTGCGCGCGCGCATTCGGGGTACCATTGGTCCCAGCAGATGCCGACTCCAATAGTTGTACCGAACACGTCCCAGACCTTAAACCCAGTATTGCCGGGACGAAAATAATATTTCTCCTGATAGCCAGGGCCGTCTGGAATATGGCTTTTACGATAAACGCCCATGATGTCGCCATTGGGGTCAATCATCGCAACACTGTTGTAGAAATGCGCCCCATCGCGTTCAAAGAAGCTTGTGGGGATTGCAACATTAAGCCGCTTAGCAAGTTTTGCCATCGCCTTGACGGCGGGATGCTCCAAGACGGGGTGCGCCAGCGCAAAATGCTTTTCCTCCTGCGTTTTGCAGAAATAGGGGCCGGAAAATAGTTCGGGCGGCAGGATGATTTGCGCACCCAGGTCTGACGCCTGCGACACAAGGTCACTGACGGCATCAATGTTTTCGGCTTCGCTTGCCGCTATGGGCAGTTGCAACGCGGCGACGGTGATATCTCTGGTCATGCCGCGTCTATAGCCGCACCCCGAAACGTGCCGCAATCATGATTGTCGCCAGATACAGTATAATTGCGGGCGCAATTTCCCAGTACAAGCATCAGTTGCGCTTTTTAAACAGCAAAGTCATGCGATCGGATTCGCCAATTGCT
>NZ_JBIKPH010000066.1:0-13065 GCF_044357595.1 Sphingorhabdus sp.
CCGGGAATAACGAAGACAGGCCGCTGATCCCCTTGAGGGGCAGAGGAGAGCTCTGTCCAGTGATATGGCAGATTAGCCATAGCGAACAATGCGCGGGGCACTTCAGCCCATGCGAGCCAGCGTTGCGGTACGTGTTGGTTGATCATAATAAACCAACGCGGATGGTAGGATATCGTTCCTAGAAACTGAGCGCAAAAGTGGGCAAACTGCAGCCTCTTGCGTTATAAGAATGTGCGACGAGGGGGCGCAAAATCAAGTACTTTAGGTTATTGCGCAGGTTCCGTTCCGGTTGGCACTGCCGCCTCAATTTCGGCCTTTGCGTCCGCCTCAACCAACTTGGTTGCTTCTTCCGCGGCCTGCTCAATTGTCAGCTTCTGCTTAGCCAGATCGTCCTGCTGCGTAGATACCAGAGCGTCACTTTGCCCGGTGGTGCCTTCGGTGGCCGCTGGGGTGTCATTACACCCGGTGAGCATCAATAAGGATAGCAATAAGGCTGGGCTATACCTCATTGAGCAGGCTCAGGCTTCAATTCGCCTTCATAATTGGCAATATAGGCCAGGGTAGCGACCCATGCGGCCACATTTTGACGCAATTCGGCCTTATCAATCTTGTCCAACGTGTCGTCGGGCGTGTGGTGCAGGTCGAAATATTTTGTGCCATCTTGTTGCAAATCTATGATGCCAAGTTTTTGCGCAGCAATAATGGCACCCACATCCGCGCCGCCGCCTGCGGCATCCTTGCGTGGCACAACGCCCAATGGCGCGAGCGCAGATGTAATTTGCGTGCGCAAGGCGCTAGCGCTGTTGGAAAGGTTGAAGTCAACAGCCCAAACCTTACCTGCTCCAAAATCGGATTCCATGGCAAAGGCATGTGGCTCGCTTGCATGTTTTTCGCCGTAATCGCGGCCACCCCAAATCCCGACTTCTTCCGCACCGGCCCAAAGCAGGCGGACAGTGCGCTTTGGTTGGCCCATTGATTTCAGATGCTTGGCAGCAGCGCCAATAATGCCGCAGCCTGCGGCATCGTCAATTGCGCCCGTGCCAAGGTCCCAGCTATCCAAATGACACGCGATGACGATGATGGGTAAATCGGGATTGGAACCTTTCACTTCTGCCAACACATTACCCGACGTCTGCATACCTATATTCTGGGGCGTCAGTTTTAATTTCATGCGCACTGGCTTGCCCCGTGCGATCATACGTTCCAGATTTTCGGCATCGGGTATCGACAGGGCACCAGCCGGAATTGGCGCTACACCGGGTTCGAAATTCGTGTTTCCAGTATGCGGGTTGCGATGATAGTCGGTCCCAATGGAGCGAATAACGATAGCCGCTGCGCCCTTTTTTGCAGCAATGTTCGGACCGACAAAGCGGGCAGGGCCGAACGCGCCATAGCTGCTTCCGTCCTGCGTTGCCTTCATATTATTGCTCACAAATGCAATCTTGCCCTTTAAGCTGCCATCGGGCGCCGCGCGTAAATCGTCGATTGTTGGGAAATAGACGATCTCTGCATCAATGCCGGCGTCGCCCGTGCTTGCGCTATTGCCCAGCGCCGCAACGGCCATTTTCTGTGTGAATGGTGAAGTGATTTCAGCTGTTTCGCCGCCGCGGACCCATGTTGGCATTTGATATTCTTCCACCCGCACATTATCGAAACCCAGCGCCTTTAACTTTGCAACTGCCCAAATACGGGCTCGCGCTTCTGCTGCTGTACCACCCTGTCGCGGACCAATCTCGGTCGTAAGGCCTTCGACAATCTCGTAAGCAATATTATCAGCTTGAAGCGCATTGTCGCGCAGTCCGGCGATTATCTCATCATTGGATTTAGCAGGTGCAGCGGTTGCAAGCGAAGGGGTCAGGAACAGCGAAGATGCTGCGGCGAGCAGGGTGATGTGTTTATTCATGACGATGAGACTTAATCCCATCACACAGTTTTGCAATCCCACCTTGCGAGGAATCGTGCAGATAGCTAGGGAAGCGGCCAAATCAAAGTAATGCAACACAGGAACTGATCCCCATGGCAGCGCAATATAGCTTCGTAATGAAGGGAATGACAAAAACCTTCCCCGGCGCAAGCAAGCCCGTTTTAAGCAACATCAATCTGCAATTCTACCCGGATGCGAAGATTGGGATCGTTGGCCCGAACGGCACGGGTAAATCTACGCTGATGAAAATCATGGCTGGGATGGACACCGAATTTACCGGTGAAGCATGGCCTGGCGAACATATCCGCGTTGGTTATCTGGCGCAGGAGCCAGAATTGGACCCCAACAAGACCGTGCGCGAAAACGTTATGGATGGTGTCCGCCCGGTTGCTGACTTGGTGGATCGCTTCAACGAGATTTCGATGATCATGGGTGACCCACCCGAAGATGCCGATTTTGACGCGCTCATGGAGGAAATGGGTACGCTTCAGGAAAAGATTGATGCCGTTGATGGCTGGTCGCTAGATAGTCAGCTTGAGCTTGCAATGGACGCTCTGCGTTGCCCTCCAGGTGATAGCCCCGTGACGAGCTTGTCCGGCGGTGAGAAGCGTCGAATCGCGCTTACGCGTCTGTTGCTTGAAAAGCCTGATATTCTGCTGCTCGACGAACCTACAAACCACCTTGATGCAGAATCAGTGGCTTGGCTGGAAAAGCATCTGGTCGATTATAAGGGCAACGTCATCCTTGTAACCCATGACCGCTATTTCCTCGACAATGTGGTTAGCTGGATACTTGAGCTCGATCGTGGTCGCTATTTTGTCTATGAAGGCAATTATTCGACCTATCTGGAAAAGAAGGGCAAACGGCTCGAGCAGGAATCGCGCGAAGACGCTGGACGACAAAAGGCGATCAAGGACGAGTTGGAGTGGATACGGCAAAGCCCGAAAGCACGACAGACCAAGTCCAAAGCGCGTATCAAATCCTTCGATCAATTGGTCCAGGCACAGGAAAACCGTACACCTGGCAAAGCGCAAATCGTTATTCAGATTCCTGAGCGTCTTGGCAGTAAGGTTATCGAGGTGAAGAATGTCACCAAAGCTTATGGCGACAAGCTGCTGTTCGAAAACCTCTCCTTCACCATCCCGCAGGGCGGCATCGTTGGTGTGATCGGGCCGAACGGCGCGGGTAAATCAACGCTGTTCCGTTTAATTACAGGCCAAGAAGTGCCTGATTCTGGCGAGGTAGACATTGGCGAAACCGTAAAGCTTGGATTTGTTGATCAGAGCCGTGACGATTTGGATCCCAACAAGAATGTTTGGGAAGAAATCTCCGGCGGTGCCGATTTCATGAAGCTTGGTAAGCATGAAACGCCGACCCGCGCCTATGTTGGCGCGTTTAACTTCAAGGGCACGGACCAGCAGAAAAAGGTTGGTTTACTGTCGGGCGGTGAACGTAACCGCGTGCATATGGCAAAGATGTTGAAAGAGGGCGGCAACGTGCTTCTGCTCGATGAGCCCACCAACGACCTTGACGTTGAAACCTTGTCCGCACTTGAAGAAGCGCTTGAAAGCTTCGCTGGCTGCGCTGTGGTCATCAGCCATGACCGTTTCTTCCTTGATCGACTGGCAACACATATCTTGGCTTTCGAAGGTGACAGCCATGTTGAGTGGTTCGAAGGCAATTTTGGTTCTTATGAGGAGGACAAGATTGCGCGTCTTGGTGACGAAGCGACGCGTCCGCATCGTGCAACTTATAAGAAAATGACTCGTTGATGATGGCATGAACCGCGTACACCGCGCGTCCGTTTAAGAGGATACGTTGACGCGTAACGCGTTCGTGAATTCAGCCTGTCTGGAAAAAATCTAGCGCCTTATGGGACGAGCCAAGTCCCTTGCCATGATTTCTGTGCGTCCTGCCACTGCCAGCACGCGCGGCGGTGGCCGGCATTTGCCAGATACAGCCATTCAACGGATTCGATCTCAACCAGCATTGTCGCGAAATTGGGTCGATAGTCGGCCAGCTGAGCTTCGTCGGGTTTCTTGCCTTGTATCCATTCGGGTAGGCCTGATGAAGGTCCTGCGATGGGCAATCCGGGTGCAGCCTCAGCCATGTAACAACGCCGCGCAAATGGAGTTGAGTTGCTCCATGCGGCATCTGCAACGTCACCAATGGGCAACAACTGCGTCTGACCTGACATCCGAATTTGAAGCTTAGCCGACATGTCGTAAAACAGGACGCTCGTTGCGCCATTGTTGCGGACTTGCGCAGCCTTGATGGAACGCAAATCTGTATGGAAGCGCAGTGTGCGCGCATCCCGCGAAGCGTCACGCAGGATCATTATACGCAGTTGTGGCGCGCCTGTTTCATCGACGGTTCCAACGGTAGGGGTATGTGCAGGACTGTGCCGGTCGGTGCTGCCAGCTTCGACGAGGTTCCATGCTTCTTCAAAGCTCAGTCCCAGATCGTCATAATATGCAGGTTGGCTAGGTAGCTCGGTCATTGTACCTCGAACTTGTCGTTCTCATCATTCAGAACGTACAGATTTCCGTCGGCAATGCCAAAATAGGCGCCATGCAGCTTTAATTGTTCCGAATGTTCGCGCGCAGCAATAAAAGGAAAACTGCGCAGGTTGGCGAGGCTTACACGAACCGCGTCTAGTTCAAGATCGCGCTGCGGATCCTGCGAAGATGAACCGAGTATTTTGTCACGGGCAGGACGAATGATGTCGACCCAGTCGTCAATGAAGCTATGGCCGCCATGCCCGAGGTTTGCACCCTCTAGTGACGCTTTTATTCCGCCGCATTGAGCATGTCCAAGAACAACGATATGGCGCACTTCAAGGCCTAACACGCCAAATTCAATGGCAGCCGACACGCCATGAAGACCGCCGCCAGTCTCATATGGTGGCACAAGGCTTGCAACGTTGCGCAAAGCAAACACTTGTCCAGGCGTGGTGTCAAAAACCGTGGCCGGATCGACGCGGCTGTCACAGCATGAGATAATCATTATCGGCGGCGACTGACCGTCGCTGGCAAGTGCGTCGTAACGCGCTTTCTGGCGAACATAGCCGTCGGATTTGAACCTTTGATAACCCTCTACGAGAACTGCAAATTCGGGCATTAGAAACGCTCGCCTCTGACAACCTGAACGTCACCTACCGTGAGCAGCATGCCATAGCTATCAAGCAATGGCGCAATTGCGTCCATTAACTGTGCCGTTTTTGTGTCGGATGCGATAGCCAGCACGATTGTCTTGGCACTGGCACCGGTAACGTCGTCGTGCTGCCATTCGCCCCCACGCCCTCCACCGGAATCCACATGAATGACGCTCCACCCTGAAATATCTACAGCCTTCAACTTGCTGACAATACGTGGGACAAGAGGTGTGTCGACCAAGATTTCAATACGTTTTCGTGGAACGGTCTGTACCATATGTCATCCTAAACTTTGAGCGAGTGCGGCGAAAATACTGATGCCGAAGATGATGTTGAAAGGGAAGGTTACGCCAAGTGACATGCTAAGATAAATGCCTGGATCAGCTTGGGGAAGGGCAAGACGCATTGCCGCAGGAACGGCAATGTAGGAGGCGCTAGCCGCCAAGATGCCTAATGCTGCCGCCGAAGCCACATCAAGGCCTATGATGGTGCCTATGACTGTTCCGATGGTCCCGTTTAACAAGGGTAGCAATATTGCAAGACACACCAGCCGCAATGTCATTTTCCGTGTTTGTATCAGACGACGTGCAGCGATGAGGCCCATGTCCAGCAGGAACAGGCACAGCACCCCGCGAAAGCCCGTGTCAAAAAGCGGCTTAACGGCCGCAAAACCTTTGGCGCCTGCAACGGTTCCTATGATGAAGCTGCCAACCAGTAGCATGACAGACGCGTTGGTGAGAACTTCGTGCCAGGGCGTTGAATTTTTCTCGTCAGAATTTGCGTCGCCGCGGCGTGCGAGCGTTAATCCTGTTATAATTGCAGGGGTTTCCATTAGCGCAAGAACGGCCACCATATATCCCGCCGGGCTAAGACCTTCGCCAGTAAGCAGCTCCACCGCCGTTACAAACGTCACGACACTGACTGAACCATAATGTGCAGCGACAGCGCCTGCATCGACTTTTGAGAGCTTCCCTATGCTTCTCAACAACGCGAACGCCAGCAACGGCAATAAGAAGCTTAAGGCAAGGCCAGCACCAGCTGCGATCAATATTTCGGGGGTGATACCGGTTTTCGATACCTCAACTCCCCCCTTTAAACCAATCGCCGCCATCAAATAGATTGACATGGCCTTGGCAAATGCTTCCGGGATACTAAGGTCTGATTTCAGCGCGGCAGCAATAAATCCCAGAACGAAGAACAAAATCACCGGTGATGTGAGAGTATCTAATATCATTTTAGCTCCCTGACAGTTTTTGCAACCCTTAGCACGCAAGTTGCAGTTGGCAACAAGCTGCTCGACGGCTATTCGAACATCATGAATGCACCTATTGTCATGCCAGAACGCCCCGTGAGAGAACGCAAACCTGACTGGATCAGAGTGAAAGCGCCGATGGGGGATGGTTTTAATGAGACTCGCCGCTTGATGCGCGAACTCAATTTAAACACCGTATGTGAAGAAGCGGCGTGTCCCAATATCGGCGAATGCTGGACGAAGAAGCATGCTACGGTAATGATCCTCGGAGATGTTTGCACACGGGCTTGTGCGTTCTGCAACGTTAAAACAGGGATGCCACGCGCGGTTGACCCGCTTGAACCAGAGCATGTGGCGATTGCGGCGGCCAAGATGGGCCTTGAACATATTGTCATTACGTCCGTTGACCGTGATGACTTGCCCGATGGCGGCGCCAGCCAGTTTGTGAAGGTCATTGAAGCACTTCGCCGCAATACGCCAAACACCACGATTGAAATTCTGACACCTGACTTCCGTAACAAAGCGCAGTCGGCGATTGAAGCGATCGTGACCGCACGCCCTGATGTTTACAATCACAACCTTGAAACCGTGCCGCGGCTGTACCCAACAATACGGCCTGGCGCGCGCTATTATGCGTCGCTGCGCTTGTTGGAAACGGTAAAGCGGCATGACCCGTCTATCTTTACAAAATCTGGCGTGATGCTTGGATTGGGTGAAGAGAGAATGGAGGTGCATCAGGTCATGGATGACATGCGCAGTGCTGACATTGATTTCCTGACAATGGGCCAATATCTGCAGCCAACGCCAAAGCATACCAAGGTTATGGATTTTGTAACACCTGCCGCCTTTGATGCGTATGCAGCAATTGCCCGCGCAAAGGGCTTCTTGCTGGTAGCGTCGAGCCCGTTGACGCGCTCAAGCTACCATGCCGGTGATGATTTTGCCAAGATGCGCGATGCCCGTGCTGCCCAACTCGCTAAGGCGCGCTAGGACCAAAGCGAGCCATGCCGCATCATCACGAACGCCGCAGCCTTCCGCATAGCGCGGCGCAAATGTATGATCTTGTGGCCGATGTGAACCGCTATCCAGAGTTTCTGCCTTGGGTGAGCGCCATTCGCATTCGTAAGGACGCGGAAGACGAGATGCTGGCGGATATGATCGTCGGCTTCAAAGCCTTGCGCGAAACCTTCAGCAGCAGGGTAGTAAAAACGCCAAAATCATCGATTATTGTCGATTATCTCGACGGTCCAATGAAGCATCTGCATAATGCGTGGACGTTCGAGGACGTCCGTACTGGTGGCTCAATCGTTGACTTTACGGTGGACTTTTCCTTCCGCAACCGCGTGTTTGAGGCGCTTGCAGGCCAGTTCTTCGATGCCGCGCTGCGCAAGATGACTACCGCGTTTATTGACCGTGCGGATGCCCTTTATGGTGTAGGCGGTAGCAACAACCCCAACGCATGAAGCGTCGCGAATGCACGGATATCGGCGCGGCTTTTATCCGAGCCAAAGAATTTTTGATCTCCCACAACCTCATTCGGGTTCTGGCCCTTCACCGCAACGGCAAAAACCACCGTGCCAACGGGCTTCATCGCGCTTCCGCCGTCCGGCCCAGCCACACCGCTAATCGCCACAGCAATGTCCGCCCCGCTTTCCTTCAGCGCGCCTTGCGCCATTGCCCAGGCAACGCCAACGGATACGGCGCCAAATGCATCAATGATGTCCTCATTGACGCCGAGCAGCTTTATCTTCGCATCGTTGCTGTAGGAAACAAAACCATAGCCCAATACAGCACTACTGCCCGGCACTTCGGTAATGGCGGCGGCAACAAGCCCGCCGGTGCAGCTTTCAGCAACAGCAATGGTGCGGCCTGCAGCCTTATTTTCGGCAACCACACGCGCAGCCAGTTCGGCAATCTCGGAAGGTAAAACAGAATCCATTTTAGATTTTCTCAAAAGTTGCTGTGGCTTGTGCCGCAATGCCTTCGCCTCGGCCAGTAAAACCCAGCATTTCGGTTGTTGTTGCCTTTACCGATATACGGTCCACATCAACAGACATTATTTCAGCCAAGCGCGCGCGCATTTGTCCGCGTAACGGACCTATTTTTGGCTGCTCGCAAATAATCGTTACATCGGCATTTGAAAGTTCAAAGCCGCCATCGCGGGCAAGCTTTATGGCATGCACGAGAAAGCGATCGGATGAGGCACCGCGCCATTGTGGGTCGCTTGGCGGGAAATGGTCGCCAATATCGCCCTGTGCGATGGCGCCCAAGATGGCGTCGGTCAGCGCGTGCATGGCAACATCGGCGTCGCTGTGGCCAGCAAGACCAAGGTCATGCGGTACCCGCACGCCGCAAAGCCACAGTTCAGTATTGGGCACCAGGCGATGAACGTCGAAACCATTGCCACTTCTGAATGAAGGCATATTATATCCTGTAAAATCGCCCGAGAACGTAAATTTATTCAGCGTTTCCGAACCTGCAACGATACGCACTTCGCCAGCATGGGCCATCAGCATCCGCGCATCGTCGCTGGGCTCTTCACCCGTCCAGGTCTGGTGCGCTGCGTAGATATCCTGAAAGGCGAAAGCCTGCGGTGTTTGAATGCGCCAAAGATTTTCGCGCGCAACGGTTTCGGACAGCACATCGGCCCCACGCGAAAGGCTGTCGACAACGGGCAGAGCAGGGACGGCGCCCGGTGCCAAAATGAGCGCGGCAAGCAAATCATCAATGACGTGAGTGGGAAGAAATGGCCGCGCAGCGTCGTGAATAAGAACCTGTTCCGCCCCGCCATTTGCGGCTATCGCTTGAAGCCCATGAAACACGCTTTCACGCCGTGAAGCGCCGCCTATAACAAACATCGGTTCGTTCAAACCTGCGATTGCGGACTCTGCTTGACCCTCTTGCCCAGCTCCAATGGCTATATAGACATGATCAATAGCCTTATGCCCCGACAATGCGGCATAGCTGTGCCACAGCATTGGCTTGCCGCGCACAAGGCGATATTGCTTCGGCTGCGCACCGCCAGCACGGCTGCCTGCGCCTGCGGCGACGATCAAAGCGACAGTGTTTGGTCGAGAAGTCATTTGCGCGCTCTAGCGACAGCAGACTTGCCCGCCAAGCTGAAAGCGGGTAACGGCCTGCCTAAATTTTAGGCAGTATTTGAAGATGCAACTTAAACCCATTCAGATCGGCAATATCAATATTGATTGTCCTGTCATTCTGGCGCCCATGACGGGCGTGACAGATATGCCGTTTCGCAAGATCGTGAGGCAATTTGGTTCGGGGCTGAACGTGACCGAGATGATCGCTAGTCAGGCCATGATCCGCGAAACGCGGCAAAGCATTCAGAAATGCGAATGGGACGCAATTGAAGAACCTGTTTCCATGCAGCTTGCCGGTTGCACACCCTATGAAATGGGTGAGGCGGCGAAGCTGAATGAAGATCGTGGCGCAGCGATCATCGATATTAACATGGGGTGCCCCGTTAAAAAAGTTGTGAATGGTGATGCAGGCTCGGCCTTGATGCGCGATTTGCCCTTGGCGGCAAGTCTTATTGAAGCAACGGTAAAGGCTGTATCGGTGCCAGTTACCGTCAAAATGCGCATGGGCTGGGACCATGGATCCCTGAATGCGCCAGAACTTGCCCGGATTGCAGAAGATTTGGGCGCAAAGATGATTACCGTTCATGGTCGCACACGGAACCAAATGTATAAGGGGTCATCTGACTGGGCCTTTGTGCGCAAGGTTAAGGACGCGGTGGCGTTGCCCGTGATTGTGAATGGCGACATTTGCAATATTGCCGACGCGCAGGCCGCTTTAACGCAAAGTGGCGCCGATGGCGTCATGATTGGTCGAGGGGCTTATGGAAAGCCCTGGCTTTTGGGGCAAATGATGCATTGGTTCCACACCGGTCAAACCATTGATGATCCAAACATCGATACGCAATTCCACCTGATCATCGACCATTATCGCGCAATGCTTGACCATTATGGCAGTGAGGTCGGGGTGCGCATCGCCCGTAAGCATATTGGTTGGTATACAAAGGGCTTGAATGGCTCAGCCGAATTCCGGAATTGTATGAATCGGATAGATGACCCCAATGTTGTTATTGACGAGCTGACGCGGTTTTATGCACCATTTCTGACAAGAACGGCTGCCTGAGACATGTCGGAAGACACGCATCGTCCCGATTATGGTCAGATGCTGGCGAGTATTTCAGTCCCGGTGCTGCTGATTTCTCCCGATCATTGTATCGATTATGCCAACGACGCCAGTGAGGCGTTCTTCGGGCGGAGCAAGCGCCGGCTTGAAGGCCAGCGGGTCGACGAAACCCTCATCTTTGCGAGCGAGCGGATGAATGCTGCTCTGCGCTCGTTCGATAGCGATATCTCTGCGCAAGATATGGAGCTGAAAACCCCTCACGGGCTCATTACAGTCGATATAAGCCTATCTTCGGTGTCCAAGGACCCAGATTGGAGAATAGCCATCATATCGCCGCGCAATGGCGGTCGGGAGCATATTGGGGATCAACGTGACGGCGGGCAACAACAGGCCATGGGTGCCCCGGCAATACTGGGCCATGAAATCAAAAACCCCTTGGCCGGTATCAAAGGCGCGGCGCAATTGCTTGCGCGGCAAGTTGATGAAAAAAATGTCGCTTTGACTGATTTAATTGTCAACGAAGTGGACCGTATCGCGCGGCTGCTGGACCAGATGCAAAAGCTTGGCCGTTCGGAACCGGCGGAACTTGCGCCCGCCAATATCCATTTGCTGATTGAACGCGCCTTACGTTCCCTGCGTGCCGCAAACCGCGCAATGCCAGAAATTTCCATTAATTATGACCCGTCCTTGCCAGATGTGCTGATTGATGCCGACGGGATGGTGCAAGTGCTTATCAATCTGCTGCAGAACGCGACAGACGCGTTGCAAGGGCGCTTGGACGGCGTCATCGGGATATCCACTCGTTTTGTGATGAGTGGCGCTCTCCGTGATGCAGACGCCGACCGTCGCTCGATTAAGCTTCCGGTCGAAATCGCGATTTCAGACAATGGGCCCGGCGTGCCTGATCACATCGTCGATGAGCTGTTTTCGCCCTTTGTCACCACGAAGCGCGACGGGCAGGGGCTTGGCCTAGCGATCGTCCGCAAGCTGGTGCAGCAGATGAACAGCCGGGTGCTGTTTGAGCGCGACGCTTTACAGGGACAAACGACTTTCCGGCTTTTGCTGCCGGTTGCATCAGGGAAAGTAAACGCATGAAGCCGCCACGTGTACTTATCGTTGAGGATGATGTGTCCATTGGTCTGGTGGTCAGTGCCGCACTTCAAGCCGAGAATATC
Source organism: Sphingorhabdus sp. (assembly GCF_044357595.1). Taxonomy (GTDB): domain Bacteria; phylum Pseudomonadota; class Alphaproteobacteria; order Sphingomonadales; family Sphingomonadaceae; genus Sphingorhabdus_B. The sequence goes on from NZ_JBIKPH010000066.1 coordinate 11,667, forward strand.
GAAACGCAGTTATGCGATTCTGTGGCCGTACGCGACACAGTGCTGGCCAGCGGGCATTTCGACCTAATGCTGACTGACGTCATGTTAAAGGACAGCGATGGTTTAACGACGTTGAAAGAGGCGATGGAAAAATCGCCTGACATGCCTGTCATCATCATGTCTGCGCAGAATACATTGGAAACTGCCGTGCGGGCCAGCGAGATTGACGCATTCGAATATTTCCCAAAGCCGTTTGACTTGAATGACCTGGTTCTCGCGGTAAAACAAGGCATCGAAAAACGGCGGTCGACGTCAGCAGATCCATTTGAATCGCTCACCGAAGCCAATTTACCAATGATCGGTCGCAGCGCCGCGATGCAGGATGTTTATCGCATGGTCGCACGGTTGCTGCGCAACGACTTATCTGTCTTGATCTCAGGGGAAAGCGGCACTGGCAAGGAATTGGTGGCCGAGGCTATCCACAATCTTGGCCAGCGTAAGACTGGCCCGTTCGTCGCCGTCAACATGGCTGCAATCCCGAGCGAGTTGATTGAGGCAGAGCTTTTTGGTCACGAAAAAGGTGCGTTCACTGGCGCAGTTGGTCAGTCAATTGGTCGGTTTGAACAGGCGCAAGGCGGAACTTTGTTCCTCGATGAGATCGGCGACATGCCGATGCATGCCCAAACGCGTTTGCTACGCGCGCTACAAAGCGGTGTCATAAGCCGCATTGGTGGAAAGGCGAGCATTCGGCTTGATGTGCGTATCCTTGCTGCGACCAATCAGAACTTGCCGGCCTTGATTGAAAAGGGCGGCTTTCGGGAAGATTTATACTATCGCTTGAACGTCGTGCCAATCGAGATGCCGCCGTTACGCGAACGTACAGAGGACATTGGCTTACTCGCGCAGCATTTCCTGATCATGGCGGCGAAGGATGGCCTGCCTATCCGGAAAATTGATGACAATGCCGTTAGCCAGTTGATGGCGATGCCGTGGCGCGGCAATATTCGCGAACTGAAAAATCTTATCTACCGGCTTGCATTGCTGTGCCGCGAAGACATCATCACTGACGCCACTATAATACAGTTTATTGAACCTGCGCAGGATTCCGAGCCGTCTATCCAAGGCGCAAGTTTTGAGGCCGCGGTAGCGCAATTTTTGCGCGATCAGCGGCAACGCGGTTCAACACGTGAGAAATTATATCCGCGCGCGCTGGCGCAATTTGAAATTCCGCTTCTTCAACATGTGATGCGGCAGGTTAAAGGTAATCAGTTGAAAGCGGCGGCCTTGCTCGGGATTAATCGCAACACATTGCGCAAGAAGCTCACCGATTATGGGATTGGTCCCTCCGGTGGGCGTTAGAATGAGCACTTAACGCGACACGTGGCATTTGGACCATAATTTTGTGCTTTTCAGGCAACGC
>NZ_JBIKPH010000001.1:0-101042 GCF_044357595.1 Sphingorhabdus sp.
ATTCGCGCGACTCAAAGACTGGCGGCGTATCCACACCCGCTATGACCGATGCGCACATACCTTCCTGTCCGCTATCACCATCGCCGCTATCTGCGCCTTCTGGATCAATTAATGAATCCTGAGCCTAGGCCCATTTATCCAGACTATTTGTCGCTGAGTTTTTTCGGCAGCATCTGACATAACAGGAGGGCGATAAACGCCATGCCTGCAACATAGAGAAATGCCGTTTGATAAGCCGCGGCACTGGGCAATGCGTGCCCATCGTTTCCGCCGTGATTGCCGCCACCTGTTGCGAGCAGAGCAGCAATGGTCTGCGCGCCTACCGCCATAGCGGTTGAACGGATCACGCCCATCATGCCGGATGCCTCACTAGTTCGATCTGGTGGTGTCGCATGCACGATTACGACGGGGGTAATCACATAAAGCGCGCCCAAGCCCACTCCTTGCAAGATCAATAGCAGGATCACAACGATCATGTTACTGTTGAAAAATGTAAGCAACAGGAACGCCGAGCATATTAAGGCGCAGCTAATCCGCGCAAGCAGCCGTGGCCCATAACGTTGGACCGCTACGCCGACAAATGGAGTAGACAGTCCAGCAAGGATGTTGGCAGGCAGCAGCAGGAAACCTGCCATCGTTGCTGTCAAGCCCAGTCCAATCCCGGTTGCCAACGGTTGTTGTCCGAATAGGGCCATCAAATGCCCACTCTGATAAGCCCCCAAAGCAATAAAAACCATTACTATATTTGGCCAAGCAATCTCGGGCTTTGCAAGAAGGCGCACATCAAGCAAAGGGTTCTTGACGCTCAGTTCGCGCCAGATCCATGCGCCGAGGAAGATCGCCGCTGCCATGATCCACAAAATCGAAGTGGTTTCAAACAAACCATGCTTAGCAATTTGAGTGATGCCCAGAAGCAAGCTGACAACTGCGGGTATGAACAGAAGCCCGCCAAGAATGTCTTCGAGTGCACCCGCCTTGCCCGACAGTCGGTCCTTCGCGACAAAGAAAAAGATCGTGAAAAATGCGAACAAGCCCAGCGTTGTGGTGATTTTGAAGATCATTGTCCAGTCTGCATAATCAATGATGATACCGCCGATCACTAGCCCTGATGCAGAGGCAATTGTGACTGTCGAGGAAATCAGACCTATACCAAGTGGGACTTTTTTTAGGCTTACCCGCTCTCGAATAATCCCAAAGCATAACGGAACGATAGCACCAGCAAAACCCTGCAGAGTGCGCCCGAGAATGAGCAATTCAAGATCTTTTGTCATGCTGCTGATGACGGATCCTAGCGTTGATAATGCTAGCACCCATAACAACACATTGCGCCGCCCTAACAAATCGCCCAACCGTCCAAAAAGTGCTGCGCCGGCGGCTGCGGACAGCATGAACGACGTAACCAACCAACCAGCTTCCGATGTACCGCCATATTCGCGAACAAGCGTCGGCAATGCTGCATAGATCATCGTGAGTTCAAGTGCAGCAACCAGTTCCGCCACCATCAGCGGAATAACGAGCCGGTAAAAAATCTTGTTCTCTTCGTCCGTTCCATCCAGTGGTTGCATGTATCAATCTCCTTCTGGACCATTTTCGGTCGTTACGGGGCGAATTAGGATACCAACTGTCAGCCTTTCGGAAGGCCCAATATTCTCTCCGAAATGATGTTACGCATGATCTCGTTTGATCCGCCAGCGATTGTCCAGCCATAGCTATTCAAGAAATCGTTCATTCGGAGGCGACTGCTGTGGCTGGTCCCGGGAATGGCTGGTTGCCATTTTTGTGTCTGCAGTCCTTCAGCACGGAGAAGGAATTCGGTATAGCGTTGCAGGAATGGGCCCCAAGTTACCTTGATATAGGTCGGTAAGGTCGGTGATGCCTTGTCTGGGTTCGCTTCTAACTCGATGAGCAGTTTTTTAATCATCAACCGAACAGATTTAAGCTCACCATAAAGAGCAGCATATTCACGGCGGAATTGGACATCACGCATCCACGTATCACGAGCGTCTTGCCCATCAAGTTCGAATGAGCGGGCAAGCCGCTCAACTTCTCCGAAGATAAGCAAGCCGCGTTCTGTGGACAGCGTTGATTGCGCGATGTTCCAGCCATTACCCTCTGCGCCGATTAGGTTCGCTATGGGTATTTTGACATCGTCCATGAACATCTCGGCAAAATGTGCTTCGCCATTGATTTGGTTTATAGGACGGACTTCAATGCCCGGCGTTTTCATGTCCATGATGAAATAGGAGATGCCATCATGCTTGCGAGCGACATTTGCATCCGTACGCGCCAACAAAAGGCAATAATCGGAATGATAAGCGCCAGACGACCAAATTTTTTGGCCGTTGATAACGTAGTGATCACCTTGCAGGACTGCGCTGGTGCGCAGACTGGCAAGGTCGGAGCCCGCTCCGGGTTCCGAAAATCCCTGGCACCAGATATCTGTGCCTTCGGTAATGCCTGTAAGATACTTGTCCTTTTGTGCCTGCGTGCCATGCTCGAACAGTGTTGCTGGTGTGTGGAACAGAGAAATTCCAAACATTTCCAACTCAGGGGCATCAGCGCGGGAAAATTCCTCATAGACCATGATTTGATATGCAAATGGCAAGCCGGGGCCGCCCCATTCTTTTGGCCAATGGGGTGTTCCAAGTCCAACAGCTCTGCGTTCATTCAGCCACTTTACAACTTCCGCCTTTAACGCGCTGTCGCGGACGCTCTGCCATATCTGGCGCCAATTTTTGGGCGCCTTTTCTGCCAGCCAGTCCCGCATTTCCTGACGAAATGCCTGTTCGTCGCCTACTTTGCCAAGGATATCATATGTCCGGCTCATTATGCTGCCTCCAGCATGTCTGCGATGCGATCAAGGAGCACTGATCGGGTTCCGAATAGTGCTTCATTTAACTTCGCGCGCTTCAGATAAATGTGCGGGACATATTCGGACGTAAAACCAACCCCGCCGTGCAACTGGATGCAATCCCGGGCGACCTCCGCGGCGGCGCTTGTGACATGCTGCTTTGCCGTCAATGCGGCGAGCAACGCATCGGGGGCATCTTTATCCAGGCCAGCCGCATACTCCACGAGCCCGCGCGCCGCTTCAAGAGAGGCCTTATGATCGGCAACGCGATGTTTGAGTGCCTGAAAAGATCCTATGACCCGACCAAATTGTTCCCGTATTTTCATATATTCTATTGTAGCAACCAACACCGCATTCCCGCCGCCAAGTGCGTCAGCCGCAAGAGCGATAGCGGCGAGACGCAGCAATTCATCATCCAAGGCGATCGGATCAGCCGGCACAAGGATATGAACCGCATCTACCGACACATCTTTCAAGGTAACCGACCCGATGGAACGTGTTGTGTCGGCCAATAACACGCGCTCAACCGACACCCCTTGCGCATCGGCAGGAACCGCAAGCCAGACTGCCTGGCCGGCGCGATCGCCGCGCAGGAACAGAATAGACGCAGAAGGCGCATCTAAAACATCCGCTGCTGTACCGTTCAACATTTGGCCATCAGCGTTGAGGCGGCTATTCAGCGGCTGCGATACGCATGCGCGGGTTGATCCGTCCGCAAGAACGGAGAGCAAAGTTTGCTTTTGGGCGTCATTTCCTGATGCCTCTATCAACGAAACGGCCAACATAGTTCCAAGCATAGGCAATGGTGCCGCAGCATAACCCACAGCTTCATGCAACGCCGCCGCCGCTTGAGTGCCCATACCAAGACCACCCATTGTTTCATTTACCGTCAAAGCTGGCCAACCAAGCGCGCTCACTTGAGACCAGAGGTCGGCGGCATAAGATGCATTGCTTTTAGCATAAGCAACGGCTTTCTCCCGCGCCCATTCAGCACTTAAAAACTCATTAAAGCTCTCGGCCAGAACGCCGATGTCAATTCCGTCAGACATATTGAAATGTTCCGCTGTTCATTTGTTGATAAATAGGGGGGGGCGCTTTTCAAGGATGGCGCGAACCGCTTCGGGGTGATTGGGTGACACCCATGACACTGTTTCCAGCCTAAGCATTTCGTCCATATAGCGCTTTGCTTTGTCGAGAATATCGAGGTTAAGGGTTTGTTTTGTGGCCTGCACAGCCTCGGGCGATTGCGATAAAAACATGTCTACCCAATGCTGAACCACATTGTCCAATGCATCACGCGAGACCGATTCTGTAACTAGCCCCTTGGCCTTGGCATCAGCGCCAGACAGTGGTTTTCCTGACAGTAAGTGGCGTCGTGCTTCGACTAATCCTACCAGATTGGGCCAGAGCAATGCTCCGCCATCGCCCGTTGCCAACCCGACACTAACATGTGAATCACCGATTTTGGCATCATCGACGATGATTGTAATGTCTCCAGCGAGGGCTATCGTTGCGCCAAGGCCCATAGCGTGCCCATTAATGCGCGAGATTACAGGTTTGGGGCATTCCAGCATACCAACAACAATCGCACGTGCTTCAGCCATGCCAATTTGCCAGCGGTCGTGATCTGGCCAACCATCAACCATTCGGTTGAGATCGCCGCCGGCACAAAATGCTCGGTCTCCAGCGCCTGTTATAACAATGACGCGCACATCGGAATCTTTTGCCGCATCTGCCCAAATTTGCCCTAATTCGCGATGGGCATCACTCGTCATTGCATTCAATGGAGGGTTATCAAGCATCACCGTGAGAACGTTTCCGTTCAGTGTCACGGTCAGGCCTGAATATGACGCATAGCGTGACGGCACTTTAATCCTCCTAATAGGTTATCTGATTACCTTGCATTGAAGCTAGCGGGTGAGCAAGCCTTGTTTTGTAATTCTTGGAGAGAAAAGCGCAATGGGTTTTGATCTGCCCCCTTATGGGCGAGCCGGATGGTGCGCAAATTTGAATTGACAATATCTTCCACAGCTTTAATCATCTAACTAGAATACATCATAAAGATGGTTCGTAATAATTTATCAGGGGAGTTTGCACATGAAAGTCTCATTTGGCAGTCTATACTCATCAGCCGCAGTCGCCGCGTTGCTTGCCGTTTCAACTCCGGCCTTTGCTCAATCGGCTCCAGACGACGAAACAGACGGCATTGCCGATATCGTTGTCACCGCGCGCAAAACCTCTGAAAGCTTGCAATCGACGCCAGTTGCGGTGACAGCGCCCACCGGTGAAACCCTTGAGAAGGCGCAGGTAGTTTCCGTTCAGGATCTTCCGCGACTTGTCCCTGGACTTGTCGTGCAAGCATCTACTGGTCAGCCGGCTTCTTCCTTTATCGGAATTCGTGGTCAAGCCGCCTCCGATGCTCTCTTGGCGATAGATCAAGCCGTGGGTCAGTATTTCGATGGCGTCTATATCGCACGCTCGTCAGGCGCGTTGTTCAATTTCGTTGACGTAGAGCGCGTCGAAGTGTTGCGCGGTGCGCAGGGCACGTTGTTCGGTCGCAACACGACGGGCGGTGCCGTCAGCATCATGTCGAACAAGCCAACCGGCGATCTCGAAGGCAGTGTCCGCCTCCGTTATGGCAATTACAGCACCTGGGAGACCACGGGCGTTCTCAACCTGCCTATCAAGGGCGAGGAGGCTGGTCTTCGCCTTGTCGCCCAGCACGTCCAAAACAATGGCTATGGCCGCAACCTAAGCTTTGGTACATCTCTTGGTGGGGATAATGTGGACTTCGTGCGCGGCACATTGAAAGTCGCGCCCGAAGGTAGCGGCTTGTCCGTCACCGTCATGGGCGATTATTCCAATCGCACCGGAGAAGGCCAGATCGTCGGCCTGAAGAGCTATTACCGGGATCCAGTGACCGGCAACAACCGGAACGCAACGGCTCAGGGACTTCTCGGTGTTTGCTCGGGTGCCACTCCAAATGCTCTGTGCCCCGTGCGCGGACCGGTGACAGGCTCTTCTTATGCCAACTATGCCGTCGACGTCCGCGGCAAAGATAACTTCTACGATGTCGCCTTGAGCCTAATTCCTTACAGCAAAGCTGAAAGTTGGGGCGTTGGTGTCATAACAGAATATGACTTTAACGGCTCACTGTCTTTGAAATCCATCACCGCCTGGCGTGGCGTCGACACAGCATCGCTGAGCGACAATGACGGCACTCCGTTCCACCTGAGTGGCGGACGGTTTGTTGGTGATGGCAACATCATTAGCCAGACCCAGTTCTCCGAAGAAGTTCAGTTGTCAGCCAAGGCAATGGAAGACCGGCTGCAGGTTATCCTTGGTGGTTTCTACTTCACTGAAAGCGGGAACGATCTGTCAAGGTCCTACTCGGCTTTTCCTTTAGGTACGCGTCTCGGCTACAATGATGGCGACATAAACAACAAGAGCTATGCCGGCTTTGGGCAGATGAACTTTAGTATCACGCCAGAGCTTCGCGTAACAGGCGGCTTGCGTTACACGAAAGACGAGCGTTCAATTCTGCGTCGGAATAGGCAAGAAAACACAACTGCCGGTGTACCCAACGGCACGTTCGTTTGCAGCCTAGCAGTTGCCGCTGGTGCGCCATGCGAAGCCTTCACCGAGGCAACGTTTGATTATTGGTCGTATACGCTCGGATTTGACTGGCGGCCCACTGACAATGTGTTTGTCTACATCAAGACCAACAAGGCCAGCCGTGCGGGCGGTTTCAACCCGCGCGCGACCGGAACCACACCGCTGCAGTTTAATCCAGAAACGGTGAAGGACTATGAAATCGGCTTCAAGCTGGATCTCATGGATCGCAAGGTTCGCTTGAATACAGCACTATTTCAGACCGACTATGATGGCATTCAGCGCACTGTCCCTGCCATTATTGGGGGCGTTCTCTCAAATACCATTATCAATGCCGCGAGTGCTCAAATCCGTGGCCTGGAAGCGGAGTTGACTGTTCAACCAACCCGGAATTCACAAATAGGAATTTCCGCGACGTTCCTTGACCCTAAGTTTAAGGATTTCACCATTCCGCTGACGCTAACCACGACGCAGGATGTGCGCGAGACACCATATGCGTTTGCGTCGAAAACATCCTATTCTGTCTATGGTGACTACACTATCCCTCTGGCATCGTCGGAGATCAATGTCCGCCTAGACTACGCCTGGCGGGCCAAGCAAGCAACCACAGGCCCACTAGTCGGGCCAGGTTTCAATCAGGATTTCAAGAACACGGCCATTATACCAAGCTACGGCCTGCTTAACGGCCAGATTGCGTGGAAGCTTGAAAATCCGAACCTTGAGTTGGCCGTCTATGGTCAGAATATCGCCGGCAAGAAGTATTTTACGCGCTTTCTTGCGATCGAAAACAGCCTTGGCGTAACAGCATATTCGCCTGGTACGCCAGCCATGTACGGGGTCCGCGCTACCTACAGGTTCGGGGGCAAGTAAACTTCTCTCCAAGGAAAACTCGCAAGGGGTGGCGATCATTCGCCGCCCCTTCTTTTTTGAATATCCCGTTGCACGCCCCCCGCCCACTGACCCTTGGGCGCAACAGCGGGGCACCAATCAACCTGATTGAGTAGGTCGCCAACCTCACCGCCGCTGCAGGTGGTCAAGGGCCCGCGTTTCCAGAGTGACGTTACAAATTGGACCTGTGTTCAGAAACTCAAGAGATTAAGAATCCGCCGTCCAGTGTCAGAACTTGCCCAGTCATGAAACGGGCGGCTGGTGACGCCAGATACAATATTCCGGCTGCTATATCTTCGCAGCTGCCCATGCCCATCATTAGCCGTCCAGGCTGCATGGCGGGGCCGCCTAGCCGGACAGCACCTGCTTCCGGATCGCCGACTGGAACGGCACCGGGCAAAATGGTGTTGGCACGGATGTTATGGCAATTTTCATCAAGCGCTACGGCGCGGATCATGGCATTCAGACCCGCTTTGCTGGCTCCATAAGCCGCATTACCCATTAAGACTGGGTGGACTGAACCCATGGTCGAAACCGCAACTATCGCGCCGCCGCCGCTGTCGCGCATATGGCGCACGGCCTGGCGGACGGCAACAAATGCACCACGGACATTATGATCCTGCATCCCGTCCCACTGATCAAGTGTCGTGTCCGCCAGCGGATAGGTTCCCGTCCGTGTCGCCGCATAGACCAAGATGTCGATTTTGCTATGTTCGGCCGCAAACTGATCAACGGCAGCGGCGATGGCTTCGGGCTCTGAACCGGGGTTGGCGAGTGCGCAGGTGGCGCCCGCTTCAATGAAGAGGGATTGCGTGGCCAGTCCAATGGGTGTCGCGCCAATAATCAATGCGCACTTGCCCTGAAGCCCGAAAAGACGATCTAAGGTCATTGTATCCTCCTGATAAATTCGGTTGCGCGCTCCGCGATCATGATTGTCGGCGCATTAGTGTTTGCAGATACGGGTTCTGGCATGACGGAGGCGTCAACAACGCGCAGTCCTGCCACGCCACGGACTTTTAGTTCGGGATCGAGCACCGCCAGCGGATCGCCGTCTGGTCCCATGCGACAGGTGCCGACAGAGTGGTAGCCGATCCCGCCTGACGCACGCACATAGTCCTCTAGGTCGGCGTCGTTGTCTGGAAAGGGGTTAGGCTTTAGCGGGCCGGTAATAATGCCCGCCAGCGCCGGCGCGTGACAAAGCCGCTCCAAAATCCTCAAGCCCTTAACCAGCTTTGCAACGTCGCCTTCATCGCCCAGCAAGCGATGGTCGATGATCGGTTTGTCTTGCGGGTTGGCGCTGCGCAAATGGATTTCGCCGCGGCTCTGTGGTCGTGCAACATGGAAACCAAAGCTAAAGGATCCGCGTTGCTCAATCACTGCATTGCCCTTGGCATCGAAGTTTACAGCGACCGGCAGCATCGAAAGGATAAGATCGGGATCGGGCAAGTCTGCTTCGCTCTTAAGCGCTGCCATGACCTGAACAGCAGGTGTGGTCAGCAAGCCTTTGCTACGTAACAGGTAATTGAGCAAATGCCCGGCCATGCGAAACGGCCCAAGTTGTGCGCTCATCGTTGGGATGGATACGAGCTTGGCGACGCTGATCGTATTATGCTCGCGCAAATTCTGCCCTACTCCAAGCAGGTTGACCAAAACATTAATGCCATGCTCCTGCAGATGTGCTGCTGGTCCAATGCCCGATCGCATGAGGATTGCAGGGGAATGTATTGTGCCAGCGGAAAGTATCACTTCGCGGGTTGCATTCGCTTGGTTAACCAGGCCATTCTGCCGATAGACCACACCAGTTGCGCGGAAATCATCGACCAAGATATGGTCAACTTGTGCGTCAGTGATAACGGTGAGATTGGCGCGTGAACGCACCGGATCGAGATAGGCATTAGCGACTGAACAGCGCCTGCCGTCTCTCTGTGTGGCGTAAACTCGATAGACCCCGAATTGGCTGCCGTCGCAATAATCGTCGTTTATCGGTACGCCAATCTGTTCAAAGGCATCAATGACATGCTGGCCGATGGCGTGCGGCTGCCGAACTGGTGAAACACTAAGAGGTCCGTAATTGCCATGAGACTGTGATGGCACGTCATGCAATTTTTCGGACTTCAAAAAATAAGGAAAAACCGTGCTCCAGTTCCAGCCGGCGCAGCCCAGCTTTTCCCAATTGTCATAATCCGACCGCTCGCCGCGCATATAGACTTGGCCGTTGATGGATGAACTGCCGCCCAAAACTTTACCGGCCGACCATTGCATTTCCCGACCACCGATCGTTGGATCGGCTTCGGTTGGCAGGCACCAGTCATAGTCTTTATGCCCCATCAACTTTGCAGTGCCGGCAGGCATGTTGACTAGAAAGGCATCGTTCTCCCCGCCTGCTTCCAGCAGAATGACCCTGATGCCAGGATCTTCGCTTAGGCGCGCGGCAATTACGCATCCTGCGCTACCGCCTCCGATTATCACATAGTCTGCTGATTTTATCACGCATGATGTCCTTTAAGGAAGATGCAGCATGACCTGTTTAATCTGCATGAATTCTTCTAATCCGGGGCGGCCGCCTTCACGCCCGAAACCTGATTGCTTATACCCCCCGAAAGGAAGGTTGGGTGCCATCGGCAGCATACCGTTGATCGCCACACACCCCGCTTGCAGTTGGCCTGCGACGATGTGCGCCCGTGCTAAGTCCCGGGTATGTAGATAGGCGCCAAGGCCAAAGCGCGAGTCATTGGCCATCGCCACCGCTTCTGCATCATCGGCAAACCGGATGATCGAGAGAACCGGGCCAAAAACCTCTTCGCGTGCGACATGGCTGTCATGCGCGACGCCTGCAAAAACAGTGGGCTCTACATAGGCACCGGCGGCGAGATCGCCTTGGCCGCGCTTGCCACCGGCAACCAATTGCCCACCGGATTCTGACTTTGCACGCTCGATCACACCCATGATCCTTTGCGCGGCACCTTCGTGGATGACTGGTCCAATAATCGTGGAGGGGGATAGAGGATCACCCATGGGAAAGGCCTTGGCTTGTGCGGCAATCCGCTCAACGAGATCGTCGAATATGGTCGTGTGGGCATAGACCCTTGTCGGTAAAACGCAGCCTTGGCCAGACAGTGGGATCAGCGAGCAAGTTGCTGCCATCTGGGCAGCCGTGTCCAGATCGGCATCGGCGAAGACCAGATTTGCGGATTTACCGCCGAGCTCCAAGGCAACTGGCTTAAGATGTTCGGAGGCCGTGTGCATCACCGACCGTGCGACACTGTCGCCCCCCGTGAAACTCACTTTTCCGATAACAGGATGCGCAACTAGCGCTTCACCCGCTGCGCCATCACCTGGCACCACATTGAGGGCGCCTGCTGGAATGCCGGCTTCCAATGCCAGTTCACCAAAACGGATTGCAACGAACGGTGTCTGGGTCGGCGGCTTTAGCACAACGGCATTGCCGGCGGCGAGCGCGAGGATCACTGTCATGCTGATGGCGACCAATGGGCCGTTCCAAGGGATGATCACGCCGATGACGCCGATTGGCTCATGCTTTGCATAAGCCAGTCCGCGTGCACCAATGGGTTCACTGACCGTTCCTTCAATCTTATCAGCCCAACCCGCATAATAGCGGATCCACGACAGGGCCAGAGCGGCGCTACTCGTCGAAACGGGTGTTCCAACTTCAAGCGCGGCCATGTGGACCAGTTCGTCACCATGACGTTCGACCAGGTCAGCAAGACGGAGCAATGCATCCCGTCGACCCGCACCGCCCATATCATACCATGCTCTTTGCCCGGCAATCGCGGCACTGGCGGCGGCATCGATTTCCGCTGGCCCACAAATATGCACCACCGCCTGCACTTTGCCAGTCGCCGGGTTCACATGATCTTTTGTGCCCAAACTAGTGGTTGCCGGACGATTACTTCCGATGACGGGGCGGTTGTTCGAAAGTCGCTCATCCATATTACATCAACCCTTGGTGAAGCCACCATCAACGAGAAGCTCTGCTCCCGTTATGTAGCTGGCGGCGTCGCTAGCCAGAAACAGGACAGCTCGCGCCATTTCAATCGGCTGGGCAATTCGGCCCAGCACTTGGCGTCCGGGAATGATCGCAGGGCCTTCGATTTTTGGGCCACCTGCGGCCGCCATGGCGCGCATCTTGTCCGGGCCTGGTGTCGCCATTCCGCCCGGGAGCACAGAATTGACACGAATACCATCGCGGGCGAACTCGACCGCCGATAGCCGGGTGATAGCGTCGACACCAGCCTTTGCGGAATCATAGTGCATATTGGGGTAGATGGTCGGGTGCTGTGCACTCATGGACGAAATATTTACAATGGAACCGCCGCCGCGGTTGCGCATCTGCGTCACCGCTGCGCGCAGGCACAGGAATGTCCCACGCGTACACACGGCATGCATTAAATCCCATTCTTCAACGGGCATGTCCATGGTGTTGGCTTTGTTTCTGTAGGCAGCATTGTTCACGAGGACATCTACGCCGCCAAATTGGCGGGCGGCCGCCTCAAAGCCGGCCGCAACAGCCGCCTCGTTTGATACGTCCACGGCAAGTCCGAGGACGGGCCCTTGAGCGGCGAGTTCCTCTGCGGTTGCACGTGCGGCATCCCCATTGAGGTCGGTCAAAACCACCGACGCGCCGACATCGAGAAAAAGCGACGCAATCTCCATGCCCAAGCCCTGTGCGGCGCCTGTGATCAGCGCGACTTTGCCTTCCAGTGAAAAGGGCGCAAGCGCCCCAGCAACTATGGTCATTATTTTCTTCCTTTAGTTCCAGCGCAGATGCAATTCGTCAAATCCGGGAACGGATCCGCAATGTTCTTTATTCATTTTTCCCGGGTCGAGCCTGACCTCGGGAAGGCGGCCAACAAACTCTTCCAAAAAGACCTGGATTTCCGCACGCGCAAGACCAGCGCCGATGCATTTGTGCGGCCCGTTGCCAAAGGTGTTGTGATCCATGGGGCCTATACCACGATCGATTTTTACCTCGAACGGATCAGGATATAACCGTTCATCCAGTCCCGACAGGCTGTTGGGAACCATGATCATCTCATCCTTTTTGAATTGGACACTCTTATACTCAAAATCACGGGTCAGAATTCGGCCGGTATTCGATAAACCAAAACGGCGAATAAACTCCTCGCAGGCCGCCGGAATGATGCTCTTGTCATCACGCAGACGTTGCTGAAACTCGGGATTCTGCGTGAGATAATGCACGATATACCCTAAGATGGAGGCAACAGTATCCAGTCCTCCGACAAAGAGCAGCATGGCCATAGACAGCGTTTCTTCGTCGCTTTCAAAGCGAGGGTTCTGCCGCCATCCCGCAACCCGTGTCAGCAGATCCTGACCATCGCCGCCCTCTCGTTCATCGATGACGTTTTTTAGATATTCGCGCACGCGGAACATGGCAGCCTTGCGCTCATCGACCGAATAGCTGGACATTATTGCGATGCCCCACTCGACAAATTGATCCCGCCGCTCAACTGGCAGGTCGACCATCCGCAAAAACATGGTTACGGGCATGATCCGAGCAAAGGCGGACATGAATTCGCAATGTCCGGCAGGCCGCAGATTTTCGGTCAACTCGATCGTCATTGCGCGAGCATCCTCACGCATCCGCGCAATAGCTGACGGCACAAACGCTGGGTTGAGCACCGCCCGGTAACGCGCGTGATTGGGTGGATCTACCGCCAGTGGCACAGGCTTATATGCCATGAGCTGGCGAGGGATCATGAACTCTTCGTGGCTGAATACTTCGTAATTATTCTGAACGAAACGAACGTCTTCGGCACGCGTGACGAGCCAATGGCCGCCGTAACGCGGCGACCAGATGATGTCCGGCCCATCATGGAGGCGCTTCATGGCGCGATAAACGCCAAGTTCCGCCAAGCCTGTGGGGTTCACATAATCAAAATCTGTGACTAGCTCGTCTGGAACATGGGCCGGCGTGGCTGTTAGAGCAGGAACAGCGTCAGTCAATTCTCTCTCCTAGGGAACATTCCATTATGAGTTCCCATAGCACCAGATTTTTGATAGAACGTCCAATGCATATTACTAACTATATCTATAACTAAAATTTATAATGCTCAATCTACGGGTCTTGAACAATTTGGTCGTGCTGGCGGATGAAGCAAACTTCTCCCGGGCAGCAATTCGCCTAGGGATCACGCAACCCGCCTTGAGCCGCAGCATTGCCCAATTGGAAGCGCAGTGCGGCATGCGGCTTTTTGATCGGCGCAGGTCGGGCGTGACCCCCACAATGATTGGCCTTGACCTCCTTAGCAAAGCGCGCGGCGTCTTGGGACATGCAGCAGGTCTTGAGCAGGACATGATGATGCAAGGCCTGGGTGAAACCGGGCGCATCTCGATCGGAATCGGTCCACTTTCCGCAGGCGCTCTATTACAGCAGCTGTTGTCAGAAAGCCTTCTTCGTTGGCCAATGCTGTCCGTTTCCGTTTCAGTGGCTCCAACATCTCGAATGGTAGAACGAATTCTGGCAGCGGATCTAGACTTCTGCATTTGCGCGCAAAATACGCTCGATCCGAATCCAGCCCTTTCGATCTTCCGCCTTGCCCAGTTCCGGATGGGTTATTTCGTGCGTGCTGGCCATCCAATCCTTACAAGCAGCGCTTTACCTTCGCGTGATGACCTCGCCCGATTTCCCAGAGCGACTGGCCGCTCTCCTACGGCGACATCTCCATGGTCCGCAAACATGTTCGATGCCTTGGGTCCCACACTTGAATGTGATGATTTCGGCGCGCTGAAGCAAATCACACTTCTTACGGATGCCATCTGGTTGACAAGCGAACGCTTGGTCGTGAACGAGCTTGCCTCAGGCAAGATCGCCGAACTCCCACTAGCGATCAAAAAGGATCAGCGGCAGACTGACATCGTGCTTGTACAGCTGCGCAACCGGACCCTCAGCCCGGCCTCTCTTCAACTCGGCAATCTGGCGCGCGAGATTTTGCAACGTTAAGCTAAACGTTAAAAGAAAGTGCCTCTGGAGAACTGCAAAAGACACGTCCTTGTGCCTCTCGCAACGCGGCCTTCGAAGCCGCGCTATAACATTAGCCCTCAGGTTACCCTCCTGCGTTTAGCGGGTTCTTTTATAAGCTGCAACGAAGGACGCATCGGCATTGGGTAATTGCCCGATGCTTGAGCAAATCGTGGCGAGATTTTTCAGATTTAACAAACTAATTGTAGGCACACGCATTCATGCCGGATAGACCAAGGCAATATTGTGGTTGAAAAGCTGCACTGAGATACCTGAATGGAGCGAGCATTTAATGGAAAAAGAACAGGATGTCAGCACCTCCTATAAATTAGCGATCCTCCTTACGGCATCCATCTGCATTGCTATAGGCGGTATTCATTATCATGTCGTTGGAGCCATGGTGAAGCCATTGGGCGATGCATATGGTTGGAGCAGGGGCGATATCGCATTTGCTCTGACCATTTCCAGCGCAATACACCCCTTTACCAATCTCGTCATTGGCATGCTTGTCGACCGATATCCTGCTAGAAAAGTTGCCCTCCCAGGAATACTCGGCTTTTCGGTGGGAACAGCACTTCTGGGATTTGCAGGTGGACAAATTTGGACATGGTATGCCTTATACGCCGTGTTTGCAGTGATAGGGGCCGGTGTTAGTAGCATCATTTATACCAAACTGGTCGTACAGCATTTTACCAAACGCCGCGGGCTTGCTCTTGCGATATCCCTGGCCGGTACAGGCATCTTGGTCAGTACGATGCCGTCAATCGTTCTGGCATTTGAACATTTGGCTGGATTACACGGCGTTTTTCCAATGTTGGCTTTATCTGCATTTATTCTGATGTTCATCCCCGCATGGTTTGTGCTTCCGCGTTCAGCAACGAGAGCTAATCCGCCGGCCGCTGCCTTGAAATATGGGGGGCCAGGATGGCGGGACATTGTTGGTTCGACCTTGCTCTGGCGCATTGCAATTGCGTTTCTTTTCGTAGCCTCCTGCGTCGGTACATTTATCGTGCATTTTCAACCTATGCTCGCAGATGCAGGGCTAACGCGCGAGCAGGCTGCCACGGTGGCACTCTTTATTGGCCCGGCTATGATTGTCGGGCGGCTCGGCACGGGTTTTCTGTTCGATATATTGCCGACCCGACTTGTCGCGACGGTTGCATTCCTTCTACCCGCGCTTGCATGTTCTTGGCTTTACGCCCTCCCGCTCGACTATGGCAGCGCGAAAGCACTCGCGATATTGATTGGCATCGGCATGGGTAGCGAGGTCGACGTGGTGGCCTATCTCAGCAGCCGCTATTTCGGCACGCGCCATTACGGACTTGTTTTTGGCGTTCTCATCAGCATATATGGCTTTGCTGTCGGAACATCCTCCTGGATTGTCGGCAAGGCTTATGATGCAAGCGGCCACTATGACAGTGTGCTGGTTACCCTCTTAATCGGGGTTGGTTTGGCAGTTGTGCTAATATTGTCATTAGGCCGTCCGCCCGAAGAATATCGTATCTCGCAATGATCGAGATCCGCCAAGCCTGAGTGTGGCGCAGGCGTGTTGGAAAAGCTGGCGACGTCAAGCCCTATTGATTTGATATCATTCATAACGATTAAAGAGAGCAGTATGCCCGAGGAGAGAATTCGGCCCGGTCGCGGTCTAGTATCAGAATGCTTGATGTTTTGGAGAAGCACGAATGGCTGCAACTCGATATGTTGTTAAAAAGGATGGCCGATGCTCACGCCAGCGGCACACGCTTTGTTGCATCAGAGACTTTACCAAAAAGCGTTTGAAGCGGTAATCTAAACCTATCGCATTTCGCTTTCGCTGACATCAGCTACCGCCTCTCGCATCGGGCGCAGACCTAGCGCCATAAGCAACATGATCAATGGAGGAATGACCATAAAGGCAAGTGCAAGTGCGGGGCCAAGATTGCCATCCTCACCAAATATCATGGTTGATGCCAGTGCGACCAGTGCAGGACCAAGACCAAAACCAACAAGATTATAGACGAGCAAAAAGCTTGCAGACGCGATACCCCGGCGTTCTGGAACTGTTGCCAACTGCAAGGCTGCTGCCGCCACCGCGATAAACGGAGCGATAACGCCCAGGAAAGCCAGGCCACCAAATGCAACCCACATATTTCCTGCCGTAAATGCTGTTATGCCCGCCACCGCGAAAATCGGCATGATGAAAATGTACATGCGCAAATGCGCGTCCTGAATGCCACGCTTCGTTAGCCAATCTGCCAGCATTCCGCCGCCCACCATGCCCAACGCACCAGCCACCATAGATTTTATACCAAGCAATGTGCTTACCATTGCGACAGTCCAGTCGAATTCCCGCATCATGTACGTCGCCGACCAAGCCGTTGTAGCCGCGCCTAAGAAACAAAAGAGTGAGAATGCGGAGAAGTGGCAAGCGTAAAAACGCCAGTGCTTTTTGAAATGTCCCCGGACGGCGGCTGCCTTGCCTTCAGTCATCAGTTGCCGGCCGCGGCGGCCCGGATCCGGAAATGCAAAAACAAGAAAGGCCATGGGAATGCCAAGCGCGCCTATTGCAAGAAACACCAATTGCCAATCATGCATCATCCCAATCACGGGCAAGTCGATGTCGGCGTATCGTGCAACATAACTGATGAGCAAACCACCGACGACATAAGAGAGTGAACCACCCGCTATGCCGCCCAGTGAAAAAACACCCATGGCCCGTCCAAGGCGTGATTTTTCAACCATGTCGCTGATGATCGAGTAAGCGGCAGGTAGCAATGCTGCTTCCCCAGCACCCACGCCAAATCGCGCGAGAAGCAAATGGCTATAGCTATTCGCAAATCCGCTTGCTGCAGTGCCGATAGACCAAATGAGAATACCAATGAAAATGATTAATCGTCGGTTATGGCGGTCAACCATCCATCCGATAAATGGCCCGCAAAGCGCATAAAACAACGTAAAGCCTAAACCCTGAAGGAAACCCATTTGGACATCGCTGACGCCAAGATCGTTACGTATAGGATCAACCAGCAGTGTGAGTATCTGTCGGTCAAGATAGGCAAGCGTGTAGATGAGTAGAAGAATGATTATAGTCTGCCACTCGGCCGAGCGAAGACGGACGGAACCGTGCGGCAGACTAATTGTCATTTCTAATGTACCTTAAAAACGAAGTTCGGCCCTAATGCCATATGTTCGCGGTCGTGCATAGGCGACGGAGTCGCCGGCAGCAGCCTCGGTCAAATATATTGAGTAAAGTTTGTTTGTCAGGTTGCGACCCCAAAGCGCCAATTTGAGTCTATCCCCTGGAAACGTATATCCCACTTCTGAATTCAGTAAGATGTAATTGTCTTCCTTCAAACGGTTGCCCGGATCCCAGAAGAATTTGCCCGAATAGAAAAGATTTCCCGACATCTCCAAAGTGCCGCCATTGTTCAATCGTGTCCGATAGCTTGGACCAAGTGAAGCGGTGAATTCAGGTGTACGGATTAACTGATTGCCGGTCGCGCTATCGCTGTTAACTTTTCCAGTGCATGGGTTGAGCGCGCCAATCGCAATAGCAGCATTGCCATAGGAAGGCGCGCCGCGTGGACAGAAGATGGTTGCACCGGGAAAGTTGTCATACTGGCTATGCGTGTATGCCAACGACCCACGGAGAGTGAGGCCCTCGGATAGCTTGACTGAGCCTTCGATCTCGCCGCCATAGATTTCTGCTGCTGCGGCATTGAAGACTTGCGTCAGCCCACCAGCATTTGGGTTAAACGCTTGGAACTGGATATTTGAATAATCGTAATAGAAAGCCGATGCGGCGAAGCTTGTGCTGCCTTTGCCATATTTAAAACCAGCTTCGAAAGCATCCACCTTTTCCGGGAAGACCGGATTGACCGCTAGAGCGCCCGCTGCGAGAATTCCATCAAATCCCCCGCTTTTGAAGCCCTTGCTGAACGTACCATAAACGGTTGAGTTGGATGAAAGGCTATACCGAAGTCCTACTCGAGGGGTAAAAGTTTTGTAAGTTCGGTCCCTCAGAACCGACGCTGCCCCCCGAACTATGCTGTAATCTTTCTTTTCAATGTTATAACGGGCGCCTGCAATGAGGGTTAAATCACCCATATTTACATTGACTTCGCCAAATGGAGCAAAAGCTTCTGTCTTCAGGCGGATAAAGTTGAAGAGGGAACCGTTATTAATAATAGTGGCATTTGAAGAGTCGTCGTTATAATAAAATACACCCAGAAACCATTTTATGTTTCCATCACCTTGCGAAACTAGATTGAATTCCTGACTCCAAGTCTTTTCTTTTCCTGGAATTTCGGCACGAACCTGAGCCAAGTTTGTTCGGTCTACGTCTGTAGCCAAGTTTGTTTTGATTTTAGCGTAGCTCGTTATAGACGACAACTCTGCAAATCCCAAATCAGCTTTAGCAGACAAGCTTAGCTGATCGCTGTTGATTGAGATGAAAGGATCGAAAGTTAGCGACACTTCGCGCGGACCTGTTGGCTGGATCGATCCCGGTAACCGTAAAGCCGTACTGTTGCCATTCAGGACGCCCAACGTGAAAGCCGGATTGCTGCTGCGTTTAGAATGGCTTCCGCTGAAGAGAAGTTCGACAGCATCGCTTGGTTGAAAAAGGATTTTGCCACGCATTGATCGCGCGTTGGTATCTGCAACCTTGTTGCCGGTTCCACGGTTGCGAACATAGCCGTCATCATCGCCATAAAGAAGCGCAAAGCTTACCGCTACCTTATCAGACAGTGGCCCTGTGCTAAATGCTGTCAAGCGTATGTCATTGAACCTGCCATACGATGCTGTGGCTCTTGCTTCTGGACTGAACGACGGACGTTTTGTGGTTACGCGTATTGCACCACCTGTGGCGTTTCGTCCAAATAGCGTGCCTTGCGGGCCTTTCAAAACTTCAACCTGCTCAAGGTCGACAAGGTCGCTAAAGTTGCTGATCTGGTTTGGTTGATAAACGCCGTCGATGTAGATCGCGACATTGGCATCATTGCCTGCTGATGTCACCGTTGTACCAATGCCACGAACAGTGGGCTGTGCGAATGCGCCGTTTGTGGCAAAATTCAAACCCGGAACCGTTGCTGTCAGATCCTCGGTGCTGCGAACGCCAGCCTGTTCTAGCGCGTTACCAGTCAACACTGAGATGGAGATTGGAACATCAACCAGCCGCTCATTTCGGCGTTGCGCTGTTACGACAATCTCGCCGCTTTCGGCTTGGGGTACATCGGAATTGTTCTCTGATTGTGCGTGGGCGACTTGCGTAACTAAGCACGTCGTCGTGGCAAGCATCACCATGACTTTCTTCATCTTCTTTCTCCCTGATCACACGCGATGGTCTGCCGTGTTTTTTTAAACGTATATACAAGTTATACCTAATGCAAGCACCTTACGTTACGTTTACAATGCTTTCGCGGAGACGTGATTGTCATGAAAGCTGCAATAGCTTTTCGAATTTAGTTGACTCATCAACTAAATTGGGGAACTTTTCGATTTCTGAACTTTGCTGCGTTATGGCGGGAACGGAGCATTTGTGATTGAAATGATCATCAGCAGGATAAGCCATTCATGACAGAGCAATTTGACATCATCATTCGTAACGGCGCCATTTTTGATGGAACTGGGGCGGAGGCCTTTTACGGTGACATCGCCATCCGCGACGGCCTGATCGTTGCGATTGGCGCAGTTGAAGGCATTGGCGCAGAAGAAATCGATGCAGAAGGTAAGATTGTCACGCCAGGGTTTATCGATCTTCATACGCATCTTGATGGTCATATTACCTGGGAGTCCGTGCTTCACCCCGCCACCGGTCATGGCGTAACAACAGCCGTTACGGGCAATTGCGGAGTTGGTTTTGCACCGTGTCGGCCGGAAGACCGGGACACCTTGATAAAGCTGATGGAAACCGTCGAAGATATCAGCTTTGCAGACCTCTCGGCTGGCCTGCCTTGGAATTGGGAGAGTTTTCCAGACTATCTGGACGTTTTGTCAAAGCGCGCTTTCAATATGGATATTGCCACTCTGGTTCCCCACTCCACATTGCGCGCTTTTGTCATGGGGAAACGGTGCCTCACGGACTCAGCGTCTGCGGAAGAGTGCGAGCAGATGGCCTCAATAGTGTGCGATGCCATTCGGGCTGGCGCGATTGGTGTCGGGACGTCCACTTTGAGAGATCAAAAAACGAGTGACGGCTACCACATCCCAAGCGTACTGGCTGACGAGGCAGAGTTTCACGCTTTAGCCGAGGGAATGGCGCGTGCAGGCGCTGGCGTATTTCAGGTTGCAATTGAATTTAACCAGTTTCCGCTGGCCTGTGAAGAACTGGAGTTGTTCGCGCGGGTAGGCAAGGCGAGCGGACGTCCAATCATGTATTCACTAAAACAAACAAATCGTACGCCAGATGGTTGGCGCGCGCTCATGGCGATCAGCGATCGTGCAAATGCCGAGGGGACTGCGATGCATCCGCAGGTCCTTGGACGCCCAACGGGGGCGTTAATGGGGCTGCAGACAAGTCTTCATCCATTTTCGCGCTGCCCGAGCTTTAAGTCATATTTAGACCTGCCGATCGCGGATCAGGTCGCCGCAATGCGGACACCTGAACTTCGCGCTCAGCTCCTGTCGGAGGCAGAGCAGGCCCAGTTGCGTTTGCCCGAGCGCGTCCGCGGCTTCAGCCTTGTTTTTCCATTTTTTGACCCACCCAATTATGAGCCGTCGCAAGCCCAAAGCGTTGATGCCCTGGCGGCGGCAAAAGATATGCCTGCCATGGAATATGCCTATGACTTGCTTCTTGAGGAGGAGGGGCGTCGTATCCTTCTGTTAGCTGGCGGCAACTTTGCTGAATACAGTCTGGAACCTGCACTCGAAATGATGCGTAACCCACACAGTGTTCCTGGGCTCGGGGACGCGGGTGCGCATTCCGGAATTATCTGCGATGCCAGCATTTCGACATATATGCTGTCATATTGGACGCGCGACCGTACGCTTGGTGACAAATTGGCTTTGCCTTGGGTCATCAAGTGGATGACGCAAGATTGCGCAAATGTCTTGGGACTCGCTGACCGTGGACAAATTTCGGTTGGCAAGCGCGCGGACATTAACGTGATTGATTATGATCGTATCAATCTTCGTATACCCCATGCGACGCATGATTTGCCCGCAGGCGGACTTCGCTTGGTTCAAAACGCGGTTGGGTTTGTGGCCACCATGGTCAATGGGCAAATCGTCCATCGCGATGATGAAGTAACCAATGTCTTATCTGGCAGAATTATTCGTCCAGCGACCAAACAACCCGCCATGTCCGGAGCTGCATAATGGAAAGTAATTTCGAACGCGAAGATGGTTGGCCAACATTTACCAAGAAGGGATGGTCTGCCGCCGAATATGACGCAGATGCAGGGTCTGCTGACATAACAGCAGAGCAGCTTGGTCGTTTGCTCGCACTCGTCGATGCTACAAAAGCAAAAGGGCTTCATGTCACCGAGATTACGCGTGATGAATTTTACGACCCCGAGCTTTCGGAAGTATTTGTAAAATGGGTGCGCGCCTTCAAGGATGGCCCTGGGTTGCTGGTGCTACGTGGCTTTCCTGTGCGCGACCGGCCTTTAGAAGACATCTGGAGAATGTATTGGGGTATCGGCGCCCATTTTGGCATTGGCGTTTCCCAAGACACGCACGGCAAATTAATGGGTACAGTGGCCGTTCAGCCTGGGATGGTTGGTGCGCGTGTTTATGGCACTTCAGACATGGCGCCTTTGCATGCTGACCGGATCGACATATTAGCATTATTATGCATCAATAAAGCGAAGGCGGGTGGAGAGAATGTTTTCGTTAACGCCCTGAAGGTATGGGAAATCATTGAAGCAGAACGTCCGGATGTATTGGCTCTGCTAAAGCGTGGTTATCCGGCGCACCGCAATTTTGAAGAGCCCGAAGGGTGCAGCCCTGTGACGCCGTATCGCGTGCCTGTGTTTGGCGAAGTCGGCAATTTGCGGAGCTGTTACTTCGGCGGAAATGCGATGCTTGTGCATCAGGAAAGTCGTTTTGCCGAGATACTTAAGGATGCTGATCGCGAGGCGTTGAACTTTCTGGACTCGGTGGTCAATCGACCCGAATTACAATTACACCAAATGCTCCAGCCGGGCGAAGCGGTTTTCATAAACAATATGGAAATGATGCACAGCAGAACTGCGTTTGAAGATGGTGAAGGGCCTTTCGACAAGAGGCTGCTACTTCGTCTCTGGCTGCAGGGTAGACCTTGTCGACCAATTCCACAGGATATGCGCGTGATACATAATCCAGATGGAAATTTAGGTATCTGGCCCAAGGCGGCAGTGCAGGCAGCTTGACGTGAGCAATGCGCCGGTTGGCCCTAAAAAATCTGGTGCGGTTAAGCTGAGGGCAGCGGTATCTGTCCCCGGGCGGTTCTACACGCTGCTTGCCGGGGCAGAGGTGCAGACTGGTGACGCGAGACAGCAATATCGCCGCCAGACAATGGCTCTGCTTCAGGCTATTTCATCAAGGCTGCAAAAGATCGCTGCGGCGCATGCCGCCCAGACAGGTCTTCATGTGACTGATCTATTTGTCATGGGGCTGATCTATAGAACAACGGACGATCATATAGCGCATGTGGCCGACGTTCAGCATGGGTTGGGAATTACCGCCGGAGGAATGACCCGACGTCTCGACAGTATGGTGTCGAGCGGACTGGTGGAACGAATACCAGATCCTAAAGACGGGCGCGCGTGGCGGGTCCAGCTGACCAACGCCGGCACAGCTCTGGCGGAGAAGCTTTATGCTAGCGCGGAGGAGAGGAACAACAGGCTTCATGCCGAATTCAATCAAAAGGAATGGTCAACATTGATTAGACTTTTGAAGCGCCTCGATGGCACAATGGCATGACTATGTTGACCTCGACCGACCTTCCTCGCACGCTTTTTGAGAAAATCTGGCTGGCACATGAAATTGAAGATCATGGCGATGGAACCAGCCTGCTATGGGTTGACCGCCACTTGGTCAATGAAGGCACAAGCATACAGGCATTTGATGAACTGCGTAAACGCGGTCTCCCGCTTGCACGTCCGCCCATGCATGTTGCGGTCGCTGACCACGTCGTTCCGACGATCAACAGAGAGCAACCCGTCGCCCCTGGCAGGGCAAAGGAGATGATCGATGGATTGGAACGCAATTGTGCAGATTTCGGGATGCCTTACATCCCGTTTCGAAGCGTGGATCAAGGAATCTGCCATGTGATAGCGCCCCAACTTGGTTTGGTTTTGCCTGGAATGATTGCAGTATGTGGTGACAGCCATACCTCCACACTGGGTGCGCTGGGTGCCATCGCATTTGGCATCGGTACTACGGAAATGGCGCATGTTATGGCGACTGGGACACTGGTCGTAGCCAAGCCCAAGATGATGGTGATTGAAATTAGCGGTCTGCTTTCACCAGAAGTGACCGCCAAGGATTTGATCCTCGCAATAATTGGACAGATTGGAACGGCGGGCGCAACGGGCCATGCGATAGAATTTCGCGGCCCTGCTGTTACTGCACTTGACATCGATGCTCGGCTGACATTGTGCAACATGGCGATTGAGGCTGGCGCGCGGAGCGGCATCATTGCGCCTGATGATCGGTGTCTGACATATTTGAAAGGACGGCGTTTTGCACCCATTGGTATGGAGTGGGATCAGGCGCAGCAAGATTGGTATGCATTGAATTCCGACACATACGCGTCGTTCGATACTACAATCCACATGGATGCCACCGCCGTCGCGCCGCATGTCAGTTGGGGAACCAGCCCTCAGCATGTTTTACCGATTACTGGCGTCGTTCCGTCTCCATCGGACGCAGCATCCGCAAAAGAGGCCGCCGAGATTGAACGGGCCCTTGATTATCAAGGGTTGCAGCCGGGTACGCCGCTGCGTGAAATCAAAGTGGATCAGATATTCATTGGCAGTTGTACCAACAGCCGTCTCTCCGATTTGCGTCACGCGGCCAGCATGATTGGTGGGCAGCGTCTGGCTAAAGGCGTGGAAGGATTCATCTCTCCAGGTTCGACGCTAGTCAAGCAGCAGGCAGAAGCGGAAGGGCTCGATAAACTCTTCATCGAAGCAGGGTTTGAATGGCGCAGTTCGGCTTGTTCCATGTGTTGCGGAGGGGATGCACCCAAAGCCGGCACGCGCGTCGCTGCAACATCAAACCGTAACTTCGAACATCGACAGGGACGGAACGTCCGAACACATTTGGTTAGTCCGGCGATGGCGGTCGCTTGCGGTATAGCAGGCCATTTTGTTGACATTCGAGAATGGAGGAAAGCACTTGGTTGAGCCATTCATTTCACTGACTGCAACTGCGGCACCACTACCGATCGATAACGTTGATACAGACATGATCTGGCCTGCGACGTCGGGAGCGACCATGGTGCGCGGTGAACAGGCTAGGCAGGCATTCCGTCGGCTTCGCTTCGCACCAGAGGGTGACGAGAGACCTGAGTTTATTCTGAACCGTGAGCCTTGGCGCAACGCGCGTATTTTAATTGGCGGCGACAATTTTGGCTGTGGATCTTCACGTGAACTCGCGGTCTGGGCGTTGCAGGAATGGGGCATAAGATGCGTTATTGCGCCTCGATTCGGCGACATATTCTATGGAAACTGCTTTATCAATGGTATCCTTCCGGTCCGTTTGGCCCCAAAGGAAGTGGACTGCCTTATGGATATGGCAGGAACGCCAGACACCGCAGTCATGACGATAGATTTAATGAATTGCTCCGTGACTGCGGGCTCTGAGCGGTTTTGGTTTTTGGCGGAACCGCGTGCTCGGCACGGGCTGCTTCACGGTCTGGACTCAATCGGCATAACTTTAGCGGCCACAGACAGGATCGATGCATTCTCGCAACATTATCTGGCAACCCATCCTTGGCTCAGGCCACAAGTGAAGGATTTCGCATGACGGCGACCGTTACCTTGTCTGAACTGTGTTTCCTGCGAGGCGACACCGCCGGAGCGCATGAAATCGGTCGTGCGCGATTGTGCCTGCTCGACTGGTTGGGAGTGACTATCGCTGGAGCGCAAGAACCGGTCGTTGCAATTCTCGCAGCTGATGCCGCTCCCGACCCCTCGATCCGCGGGCAACGATTGATTGGCAGGCATGAAGTCACAGGTCTGCGCGATGCTGCATTGGTGAACGGTGCCGCAGGGCATGCGCTGGATTATGATGATGGCATGCCGGTGATGATGGGGCATCCCTCTGTTGCCATTCTGCCAGCGCTTCTGGCATTGGCCGTTGACCTGCACGCGGACGGAGATCGGCTGCTTCGAGCAATCGTCGCCGGGAATGAGGCGGCGGGACGGATTGGTCATATGATGGGCGCTGATCATTATGCGCGTGGGTTTCACTGCACGGGAACCATTGGCGCGCTGGCCGGAACATTGGCGGCTGCGTATCTACTCGATCTACCTTCAGCCCAAACGGCACACGCACTCGGATTGGCCGGGACCCGCGCCGCAGGACTAAGGGCTTCATTTGGCAGCGATGCAAAGCCGCTTCATGCCGGATGGGCGGCGCAGATTGCGCTGACATCCGCGCAATGGGCAGCAAACGGAATGACAGGCGCGGTTGATATCTTGGGTAGTCCACAAGGTTTTTCAGGGCCATTTAGTATTGACGCGGATGCTGGTCGCGGTCTTGGCGAAATCGAGACCGCTTTTGTAAACATTGTAACGTTCAAGGCGCACGCAGCCTGTGCGGTTACCCATCCAGCGATTGATGCAACGGCGGCTTTGCTGCGTGAAGGCCATTTGGCAGATGGAGCTGTAGAAAAAATATCCATTGTTATTGCCCCGGGCGCAGACAGCATCTGCAACATTGCCTTGCCTCGATCTGGCCTAGAACTGAAATTCAGTATCCGTGCTGTCGTCGCAATGACTTTGCTGGGCATCGATACTGCAAACCCATTGAGCTACACCGATGCAGTGGTGGAAAATCCCGCACTGAAAGCCTTGATTGCGAGGACTGAGGTGAAACTGGCGCCCGAATTCGAACTGGGAATGACGGCTTTGAAGTTCGAAATGGCTGATGGACAAGAGTTTGAAAGAAGGGGCGGCTTTGATTTCGTCAGCGATAGCGAAGAACTTACGACCATGCTTTCAAGCAAGTTTATCAGCCTGGCCGCACCGGTAATCGGAGACCGCGCAGCACAAGAATGTCTTACCCAAATTATGGGCGATAGCGCCGAATTGTCGGCACGCGCATTGCTCGCGATGGTCGGCCCCATATAAGCCTCCCAAAAAGGATAAAGATCATGAACGAAGTCCCCGTGACCCGCGATGCCATTCTTGGGAGCTGGCGCCTTATCCGTACGTATGAAACTATCGATGGTGTCGAAAGCAGCCGGATTCCATTAGGGTCGGGGGCTTATGGCATAATCCATTACCTACCCGATAACCGCATGTATGTGATGATGGCCAACGGCGGGCGGACACCAATGTCGAGTGGGCGATATAACTCAGGGATTGAAGAAACAGCTGATTCAGCCAAATCATTTACAGCTTACGGTGGGCTTTACACCGTCAAAGAGGATGTCATCGTGCATCAACTCGACATTTGCCTTTATGAAAATGACACAGGCTCAGACTATATCCGCATTCCCGTTTTAAAGGGCAATCGGCTTACACTGAAAATACCGGCATATTCGACTGACAATGGGTTCGTGCAATGGTGTCTGGAATGGGAACGCATGGCCCCGGGCGAACGTCTGCCTTGAATCTGAAGTGCGGCTGCGCAGGGGAGCCAACCCATTTTTCGGTTCAGTTCCCTGATGCTCGCCGCAACGTTTCGGCATGATCGCCGTCGAACACGACAATGATCTTCCTGCCTACTATCGGCGCTTGGCATAATCCGCTCGGCTTTCGCGAATGCTGGGGCTCTGGATCCGAGTGAAGCTGACGTCGTCCACGGTAAAACTGCGCTCGGTGCCATTGGCATCCCGGACGCGGGTGCTATCTTAATTAGCTTCCAGAGTTTCGGCAGGTAACCCATGCGGATCCGCCGCTGATTGCATTCTTGTATCGTTGGTAACATGGCAACGGTTGGACGGGTTGACCATACTGGCATGTTGCGCATGGGGGTATCACCCGGAAAAGTCGCCTAGCTATTGTCGGGGATGATCCCTGCCGGAATATGTGGTGGCGGTTTTCCTGTATTGTGAAAATAGCCTTTGATGCATCATCGGACATCCACCATAAATCGCGCCAACTCCTTGCCTAAATCAATCGAAAAGTATAGATTATATACATAATGGATGCATTGATGCACCGAGGGGGAATTGATGACTAATCAGGTAACACTCTATGCCTTCAACACAGGCTGGTTCCAATGTAAGCCGGGCTATTATGTTGAAGGCGACGAAGGCCCTCATATGAGGGCACCTGTGCCATCATATCTTATCGAGCATCCCAAAGGCCGGGCCCTATTTGATACAGGCATGGGAGTTCGATTTAGGCGGGAAAAAGCCGACGCACTGCCCGACAACAAAATGGGTCTGGAGTGGTTCGAGGGCATGGATATTGCCACGCGGTTAAAGGCAATTGATGTCGATCCTGGCAGTATTAACTGGGTCATCAATTCACATCTGCATATCGATCATTGCGGAGGCAATGCGCACCTTCCCAATGCTACGATTATCGTGCAGGCTATCGAGTTTGAAACAGCACGCAATAGCAATCAACCGATGCTCTATTCCACCGATGATTATGATACAGGCCAACCGGTTAAGACCGTTTCAGGCGAACATGATCTGTTCGGCGATGGCACGGTGCGTATCGTCCCTACATTTGGCCATACGCCAGGGCATCAGAGTCTGATCGTTAGACTGGCAGGCGGCGAAGTGCTGCTAGCAGGCGACTGTTGTTATACCGAGCGCAACCTAGATGTGATGGTGCTACCCAATGCGACTGCAAATATGGAACAGGGCATGGAAACCTATCGGCGCCTCGATTCACTCAGGAAAAATGGCACGCACATCTTGTTTGGTCATGACGGCCTGCAATGGAAAAGCGTGATCGAAGGTGTGCCATTCACGCTCTGACGGGGATTTAAGGGTAGGGTTACCTTTTGCCAAAACCTTGCGCCACGCGCTCTTCCAGATCGGTGCCACGCCCTTTGGTGTTGAAAACCTCATGAGCCAGACCCGCATCAAGCGGCAGATCGGCTTGCGCTATGTAGAGTTCCTTATAGGCAAACACACTGTGGCGACTTTGTCCGCTAATGGCTTGCGCCATTTCCATCGTCACTGTTTCAAGCTGATCGTCTGGCACGCATTTGTTAGCAAGGCCGATCCTTTCTGCTTCATGCCCTGAAACCGGAAGGCCAGTAAAGCTGATCTCTCTGGCCTTGAAACTACCGACACGGCGCGGAAGGCGCTGGCTCATACCCCACATTGGCACCATGGAAAACTTGCCATGTGTGTCGGCGAAGCTTGCACTTTCGGATGCGAGAATAATGTCGCCTGTCAGCGCAAGTTCGAGCCCGCCCGTATAACATCCGCCCTGCACGGCAACGATAATAGGCTGAGGCAGATTGGCGAGCCTGGTTACGATGTGGGGTTGATAGAAGGGACGGGGAAATTTGGCCCCGCGTTCTTTTAGATCATTGCCCGCGCAGAACACTGGACCCGTTGACCGCAGAACGACGACGGCAATATCACGACCTGCCGCTTCGATCTTATCCAGATGGCCCTCAAGCTCCTGCCAGAGCGCAAGGCTGAGGGCATTGCGCTGGGCAGGGCGATTTAGTGTCAGAACGGCAATTTCATCTGCGCATTCAAAGTTTATAAGCGAAGTCATATTGGTCTCTCCGGTCTAGCAGTTGGTCACTTGCCCTGCTGTGCTTTTCGTCGGCGCAGCCACCAACCATATTGCGGGGGCATGAGCTTCCATCCATTTGCTTCGTCATATTCGGTCGCAATCTGCATCGGCCAGTTGGGATTCCAAAGCAGTTCACGGCCTAAGGCAACAAGGTCAGCGCGGCCGTCCTGCAAAGCAATGGCCGCCTGTTCGCCCGTCCGGATCAACCCTACACCCATCGTAGGCAACCCGGATTCCTGTCGGATTTTCTCCGAGAAAGGCAATTGAAATCCGGTTGTCCTTGCAACCAGGCTGTTTTCAGCGGGCAGTTTGAAACCGCCGGATGAGCAATCTATCATGTCGATACCGAGCTTTTTCAATTCGATTGCATAGGCGACGGAATCTTCAACCTGCCAACCAATACCAACCCCATCGATTGAGGATACACGAACCATACAGGGCAAATGATCAGGCCATTCCTCACGCATTACGGCCGCTATGCGCAAGGGCAGATTCATGCGTCCGGCGCGGTCGCCGCCATATTCATCCGTGCGTTCATTACCCAATGGCGAGAGAAAGCTGTGCATCAGATACCCATGGGCACAATGCAATTCGCATATGTCAAATCCTGCATCGCGGGCTCGGATGAAGGCGGCCCGATAATCTTCGACAACCCGTTCGATGGCATCAATGCTCATTTCGGTCGGAGCCGGCCAGTTGTCATCGAAGGCTGTAGGACTTGGCGCGCATGCGTCCCAAGGTCCTTCGCCGCGTGCAGCAAAATCGTCATCCCCTAAAGGACCACCACCCTCCCAAGGTCGCTGCGAAGATCCCTTGCGCCCTGAATGGGCTATCTGGATTGCCGACGCTGCACCTAAATCACGGATAAGAGTGGTCAGCTTTTTTAGGCCGGCGACATGTTCGTCTTTCCAAATGCCAAGGCAGCCATAAGTAATGCGTCCCTGCATGTTGACGGAGCTTTGTTCGACAAAAACAAGCCCAGCGCCGCCCGCTGCTAATTTACCGACATGCTGCACGTGCCAGTCAGTAACAAAACCATCGACTGCTGAATATGTCGCCA
This sequence comes from Sphingorhabdus sp., assembly GCF_044357595.1. Lineage (GTDB taxonomy): Bacteria > Pseudomonadota > Alphaproteobacteria > Sphingomonadales > Sphingomonadaceae > Sphingorhabdus_B. The sequence continues at coordinate 30,261 of NZ_JBIKPH010000001.1, forward strand.
TTGGAGAGACTACAATCCGGTTCCGTAACACTAAATCGCGCAGCGTATATGGCTGGAACAATATGTCCAGATTGACAGATGTCGCCGCTTCAGTTGAATCACCGAACATTAAGTCGCATCCTTCAACGTCAACTTGCCACCCAGCGGCATTGGGCCTGCAAGTCCGACGACCTGATGCGGCGCATAGGGACTTTCCAGACGGGCAATTTCTTCCGCTGATAGAGTGACCTCTAAGGCTGCAATTGCGTCTTGCAAATGTGAAGGCTTGGTTGCCCCAATGATAGGGGCCGTGATGCCCGGCTTACCGAGCAGCCATGCCATTGCAATCTGCGCGCGTGGCAGGCCTCGTTCATTTGCTACCGCGGCAACTGCCTCTACAATCTGGCGATCATTCTCTACAGTTGCCCGATATAGATAAGTGCTAAACATATCGGTTTCCGAACGAGCCGTTTTTTCATTCCAGTCACGCGTTAACATGCCGCGCGCCAATGGGCTCCACGGCAGGACGCCGACTCCCTGATCAATGCAAAGCGGGATCATTTCACGCTCCTCTTCACGATAGACGAGATTCACCTGCGGTTGCATAGAGATGAACTGCGTCCAGCCATTGCGTTCTGCGGCATATTGCGCTTTGGCAAACTGCCATGCGTACATGGATGAGGCGCCGATATATCGTGCCTTTCCAGCCCTAACAATGTCGTTGAGTGCCTCCATCGTCTCTTCAATAGGTACATTAAAATCCCAGCGATGAATCTGGAACAGGTCTACATAATCGGTCCCAAGTCGCTTCAGGCTATCATTAACTGCCTGAAACAATGCCTTGCGCGAAAGGCCGCCAGTGTTGGGGGCACTGCGCCATGGCGCAAAAGCCTTTGTGGCGAGAACTATTTCGTCACGATACGCAAAATCGGCAATGGCGCGGCCAACGATGCTCTCAGAATCGCCAGCAGAATATTCGTTGGCAGTGTCCAGGAAATTGATCCCCGACTCAAGACCCTGCCGGATGATGACCCGGCTGGCGTCTTCATCGACGGTCCATTCATGACGGCCTGCGTCGGGCCGACCAAAGCTCATGCAGCCTAGCGAAAGCCTGGATACAACAAGGCCTGACTTGCCTAAATTACTATATTGCATAAATTTTCCTTATTTCCGTTCGAGCGGGATCACGGCGACCGTAAATCGCGAAATGCAAACCAGTTTACCATTTTGGTTGTTGATACGTATTGACCAGATCTGGGTTGTTCTGCCGATTGACTCTGGGCGTGCGGTACCGGTCACCCAGCCAGTGTGGGCGGGGCGGATGTGATTTGCGTTTATTTCCATCCCGACGGCTATAAAACGTTCAAGGTCAATCGTATGCGCTGCGCCGAGCGAACCGAGCGTTTCGGCAAGTGTAAGCGATGCGCCACCATGCAGGCGGCCCCAGGGTTGATGCGTGCGGTTATCCACAGGCATGCGCCCCGCCAGCCAGTCGTCCCCAACATCCGTTACTTCGATTCCCAGAATGGATTGCATCGAACTGGCACCCAGCAGATTGAGCGCTTCAGGCCGAGGCCGAATGGCCTGCCACCAGATAGGATTGATTGGCGTGCGGCTTTCCAATTCTGACAGACTCACTTTGCCTCGCTGCTTATTTCTGCGACCACCGCGGCAATCACGCTGTTAACCTCATAACGGTCCTCGTTCCGTTCCCAAGGTGCCTGCTTTGCAAAAGCCGCTTTCATTTCTTCCAGTCGCTTTTCGGCGGCCTTAATGGTGTGAGAATGGGTCACGATATAGAAATCGCGGCGCAATGCGCCATCAACAGCGTCGCGTGCGGCCTCTTCGACCGACATGCCGCGTGCTTGAATGCGAGCACTCATATCAAGATTGCGTTCCTGCACTGGGAGCCCATCAGGCCGCGGACCGCCGCCCAGCGCCGTTCCCACCAGGCCAGGACAGAAAATGCTGACGGAGATTTTCTCAGGCGCTTCGGCGCGCAATACTTCAGCTAAACCCAACACGGCGTGCTTTGATGCCGTATACACGGCGGCATTGGCATGTTGGAAACCCAGCGAGTGCTCTGATCCAGTGAAGCAGATGCGTCCACCTTCTGTTTGCTGCTCCATCATTCGTGCAAAAGTTGCGGTGGTATCCCAAACGCCGCGCACATTGACCCCCAATATCCAGTCAGCTTCAGCGACTGTCATTTTGGTGAAGCGACCGGCGGCAATGACACCCGCGTTCGCAAATAGCATGTCGCATCCGCCGAGCGTTTCTGAAGTATACGCCGCTAAAGCTTCAACCTGTTCATGCTTGGAAACGTCGCAGACGAAGCTGCTGCAGCCGGAGTTCAAACTGGCGAGCGTTTCTGTAAGCCCGGCTTCATTTACGTCTGCCACGATAACTCTTGCACCGCATGCTGAAAGTTCCTGCGCAATAGCCCGGCCAATACCGGACGCTCCGCCAGTAACGACGGCTCGGGTGTTCTCTAGCTTTAATGACATATGCGCCTCCTGTGTCTGTCGGAATCAATGGTGTTGATGATGGGGAAGGGTTGATCTTAGCGGAGAAGCAATAGCCTCCACCAGATCTGCCTGATCGGTCTTTGCAGCCAGACCCTCGATGATAATTGGAAGAGCTAGTTTTACCTCATGCGTGGGACCTGGAAGTGCAAAAACGGTTGACCAACCAAGCCTTGCGATAGCGATGCGAACCGAGTCCTTAACGTGCCGGCCATGGCCTCGTTTGTAATGGGCCAGAACTGCAGTTGAAAGTTTAGGGTCAAGGCGCTCTAATGCCTCGACTGTGTGGTCCTTATCTTCTGCTCCGACACCGCCGGTCGTGATAATGATGCCGAAACCTTCACCCGAAAGCCGCGCAACGATGCCCGCGATTTCCGCTTCACTGTCGCCCGCAATGCCGCCGAACTCAACTTCGAAATCAGCTGCTTCCATGGCGTTACGGATAGCTTGATAATTTGTATCTTCGATCTCGCCTGCCAGAAGTTCGCTGCCGGTGCTCACAACTGCGACGCGGCCCGATGCGTAGTTTGCGATCTGGGTTTCCAGCTTGCGGGCATCGGCGAGATAGCGTTCGATTTGCGCGCGCGGTGTCCCGATAACGCCCAAAATTCCCTCGGAATGAATTGTCGCATCCTTAGCCACGGTGACGCCTATTAAATCGCCGATTGCGCCAAGAATTTCATCCTGTTTGCCTGTCACATTCTCAAGCTCAACTCGTGGTACCAAAATATCGAGCACCACAAGATTTTCGCGAACATCGGTAACAAAGACTTTCTCGCGAGGTAGCATCAGTACATCGGCCACCACGTTGGCCAGATTGGGGAGATTGGCGCTATCCAAGCTAATGCCGTGTAGCCAGATTTCGGTCTTCTCAAGCAGTTGAACTGATGTCATCAGGTCAGTCCGCGTTGCCGCAACCATTTAGGCAGAAATTCATTTTCGACCTTGTCGCGAACCTGGGGCGCACGTGACATTAGATGCTCACCTAATTTTCGGCTGACACGGAATGCCCCGGGAGTACGGTCAAACACAATGATGTTTTCTGTGCCGCCATCGCGGCAAGCTGCTGCTACCGCTTCGTTTAAAGTCGACCAGACGGGCGCTTTGGCACGATCGAAATGATAGTTCGACGGATCATTCAGCATCCAACGATTGACTGTGTCACCGACGACATGGATCGGATAGTTATCCCACAGCCATGGCTGAGGTACACCGCCTGCCATATAGTTGATAACAATAGCTTTTATTGCGTTATTCTTACCCATTGTTAGCCCCGGCTCCGAACTTTCGTGCCGATCTGCTGCCAACAGAGAAAGATTATCTAGATCCATGAAATCGATGTCGGCGCATAACATGTTGTCAAACGCTATGCCGCCGGCGTAGCAATAAACGCCGCAGCCATGGTCGTCGAAAACCACTACGCAATCTTCAATTTCGCCCAGTATTTTCATCGCCATTGCATAATTGCGCATGATTCCGGCGGCGAGACGACGATCAAGCGCTTTTAGATCATTATCGGCCTCAACACTGACGACCCCTTCTGATGTGGTGTCTAGTACCATCGTGCCGACATATCGTTGCTGGATAAAGTCGCTTTCAAAAATGCAGCGCGACACAATCTGGCCGGTCCGTGGACCAAATCCGAAATGATAGGCCGAGCGAGATTCCAAACGGGCATATGCCATGCCGAAAGGCTTCATTAGTCTGTCCATCATGCGATGTAGATAACCTTCGCGCATTTCGGTCACATGGGTGTGTATAAAATATGGGGCGTCAAAAAGCTTTTTGGTAACATACATATCGCCAAGCTTGGTGCCTACCTTGGTCCCAGCACCAATTTGCGGGCACTCCTCTACGTCGCCGAAGCGTTCTTCTAACCGATAGATTTTAACCCAGTCGGGATTTTCGATGTGGCCCATGGATTCCGCGATCCTTAGCCTGACTTTGGCGCCACAAGTTTTTTTAACATGTTCGGCAATTACTTCGAGCATAGTTACATATGCTTCGCCGCAAAGTTGTAATCCATGCGGATTCGCGAGAAGATTGACCATGCGGCCAGGCTCAATTTTTGACCAATCCATGGTGTCCGCCTTTGCCTGTGCTTGGCGGCGCACTTCATCAAGGTTAGTCGGACCAAGTAATGCATCTTCGGACCAGATTGTTTGGGGCAGGTCCGGCATCAGGGCGCGGATGGGAAGTGCGGTCATACCTGGAAGATCGGCAGCGCGCATCGCGACTACCTTTGCAGGTTCACGCTTATTCCATGTGCGGTGAAAAGCGGGCGGACGCAGAGCATCCATGAAGGGAGAGAGCATCGCCATGATTATCGCCTTTTCAACTTAGCCATATCACCAAATTCCTTATCAAGCGGATATTCTGGGAAGGCATTGCGGATTGCGTCAGGCAGCGTTCCATCGGGCTGCACATGCTGCCATAACGTTGCGGATTCACCGTACCATTGGAACCCGTTTTTGGGATTGCGCGGGGCATCCCCATGTCCCGCGCAAGCCAATAGATGCAGTATCGGCTGCAAACACATCTCAACACATCCCGTGCGGGCCCCAGTGGCCAAAGACACGGCTTCCGGCGAATGCGCCCCCGCAATGATGGCGGTCGCTATTTCTCCCGCCTTGGTGTCGGTGCAAACACACAACTGCATGTTACGACCAAATCCTGCCTTGCGGCAAAGCGCCTTTACTGCCTCAGTATCGACTGAGGGCAAGTCAAAGCCAACTTCAAACGGTTCTGGCAGTTCTATCATTTCAATGGCGTCATCTGGGCAGATTTCAACACAAGCCTGTGCGTTGTAGCAGGCTTCTGGTTCCAAAATAGCAATGTTGCGGCTTGTTCCGGGTTCGTCTTCTCGACGGGGCCGCATACCAATCGCTACCGTTGGACACACCTGTTCACACAGTCGGCAGCCTGTGCATTTATCGACAATGATTTGTGCTACCATGCGAACGCGTTTGGGCAAGCGCTACTCCTGTCAAAGTCCTAAATTTGGCTGATGCAGCCAAAAAAGGAATCAATCAATTTTATTTACTGTCTGACAGTAAGTTTGTAGGTTGATGAGAGCAAGAGGATTCGGGTCAGGTGAATATGGTTAGTGTTGCCGTTATCTCTCGTACGCAAGAAGAGCGCACAGAAGCTGCAAAGGAGCGGATTCGCGACACTGCATTGTTGTTATTTGGTGAAAACGGATATGATGCGACAACATTAGCGGCCATCAGTCTAAAAGCAGGATTTAGCCGGACGCTTGCACAATATCATTATCCTGAGAAATCCGACCTAGCTCTAGAACTTCTCGATGAACGCATTCGGCGTGACAATCATTTGGAGCTCTTGAATTGCGCCGATGGTTTAAGCGCGCAAGGAGCTTGGGATTGCCTCATACGCCATCTGGATTCTGTCAGTGAATATTATGGCAAGCTCCATGGGGCATGCGATCACAGTATTGTTGTACGCGGCGAAATGGCCTTGCATGCAGCGGCGCTTATGCATGCTGATGCCGTTTTGTCTGCCCGCGTGCATAATCTGACCGTTGATTTAATCGCGCGGATAGAACGCTTGTTTGAAATTTGCCGCAAAGCAAATTTTATTCCGGTTAACTCCGATCCTCATGCGTTGGCAATCCTGCATGTTCACTCCATATGGGGACTGGCACAGGCTTTGTTTGCAAATCCGAAAGGTAGCAAGCCTATAGCTGCCGCCTTCGAACAAATTCATGTTTTGCTAGAGGCGCTTCGAACGCCCGAGAAATTGTAAGGGAGAGCGAAAGTGGCCACGATTAAGCTTGTCGCAGATTATGACGCGGATCCATGTACTGGTTGCAAATTATGTGACATCGTCTGCCCAAGCGGCGCCATTAAAATGGAAGCGCGCAAGCCTGTTATTGACGAGGCTTTGTGTATTGGCTGTGGACGCTGCGTTGATCGCTGCCCCGAAGATATCATGTGGATGAAACTGCGTGCCGAACCACTGGTGACAACCGTTCATCCTGACGAAGTGGATCAGGAAGCTGTGACCGCTCTACTCAAGAAAGCGGGTATTGAAGCCGCCATGTCAGTATGTGTGTGCACATTGACGCCGGGATCGGAAATCGCAGCTTCTATTATCAAAGGTGCGAAAAACCTTGAAGAGGTCTGTGCAGCCACGGGCATGCGTTCTGGATGTGGCATCTATTGCGTTGCTCCTGCACTCCGCCTGCTGGAAGCGGCAGGATGCGATATGACGCCGCCGGGTCAGTACCGATGGTATCCCTCGACGCTTTCGCTTTATGATCTAAGCGATGAAGTGTGTGCGAAATACCCTGACGCCTATATTGCAGAAGACAGGGCGGTATTTGATCCTGAACATAAATATGGCCCACTTTCAAAGGAGACATTGTAATGAACGCTCATACCGCGATCAAACCTCCTGCATTCATGCACTCGGATTACGGGCCGGCGCTTCAGCCGCATGTTTCCGAGACGATTGATTCCATGATTTCGGTGCCGTTGACTGATTTTTTCCCTGATTTTGCGCCTGCTATCACTTCGGGATATCCAGAAACACTTGAAGCCGATCTCGAGCGTGTGCGCGCGGAAACCCGCAAATCGTTGGCGCTTGTTGATATGTCGAACATTGCAGTCACTGACAGTGTTAACATTCTTGCGTCCGAACACGGCTTCGGACTGATGGGCGGTTGGCCCTATGCCGAGATGATCAAGACAATCCGCGAAGTGGTCATGGAGCGCACCGGATGCAGCAAAATCCATCTGCGCTTAGCCATTTACCGTGGATTTAAAGAAGCGGACGAGGTCGCGGAGCATTTCGGTTTCAACGAAGTATTTGAAGGCCGGGTCAAAGGTCTAGGCCCATTCGACCAAGGCGTTGAAGTCGAAACCGCAGTTGGCCCAATGTATCTTATAAAGCGCGCATTTGATTCCCAGAAATTCATCCACGCATATTATGATGATCCGCGCGAAATGTATTTTAATCGGCTGCTCTACAAGTCATTTAAATCGTTCTGCATGTCTTATGCGCGCTATGAAACACGTTCGGTTTATCACAGCCTTTTCGGCAATCGTAGCGGCAGCGTGATCCCCCGGGCTTTATTCGATTCAGACTTCATCCAGCAGCGTTACACATTCAGCTCTGTTCTGTGCACGACTCCGATGGGAGTAATCGGTGTTGATGCGACAACAGATTTATATGCGATCGATCGGCGGATAACCAAAAGCCATTTGGAAACCTATGGCAGGATGCAGCGGCTGTTTGCCGAAATCAAGGATTGCGTCGCGATCTGGGATGGCGGCCGGTGGGGCTATTATCTGCATGGCGGAGGTTTGATTTTTGGCACGCTGCTGACCAATCATTCAGATGCGTTTGATCTTGATCAGCCAGTTGTTGCTGGTTTCTTGCAATCTCCCTCCGCTCCGGTGAACTTTTCAAAGAATAGGAATTTGCGTGGGATTGTTGTCAATCAGGCTTGGGTAGGGGCAGGGATCCCGTATGTGACGATGCCTTTTACCACGCCAATGTATATTGTTGGTGAGGAGCAGGCCCAAATGTGGCGCGAAGATCCAACCAACCCTTTATTGATGGATCGCGCCAAAGTTGTTGATAGTCTTCAGCAGGGCGTCGCAATGGCATGCGAAAAGGGGCAGACGGACAAGCTGATCGTGTTTGATGGAAGCTACGGCCATTTGACCTGCAATCAGGCACTGGCCGACCTGCTAAAGGAACGTGCGCCTGCAGTGGATAAAATGGTCGGTGATGAACTGCTGCCGAAATGGCTGGCCCAACGTGGGCTTTCCTGACCGGTGGCAACAGACCTCGACCTTCTTTCCAAGACCGAACTCTGGGTTGAGGACATACTGCTCGATGATGTAGACCTTACCCAGCTTGCAATTTGTGCGGGGGGCGTTCTGGGCCTAGGGACGGAGGATATTTTTGTCACCGATGTCCGCGAACGGCGGGTGGTATTTGATGTTGTTTCCCAGAGCGTTAGTCTAGAAGCGATCGCCGGTAAGGAAGCTGCATTGCTCAGCAAATTGGCGGCATTTTCTGGTGTCACCTTGGGCGCCCGTGCGTCAGTGCATAGCTTCGGAGTGCTAGGAGTGATCGGGGCGCCAGCGGAACAAGCGGCAGACATTTTGGCGAATGCCGCCAAGCTGGAGGCGGGCTTGCAAGCCTATGTTGCGCGATCGGTTGTTGTCTTATCGACGGGCGGCGAAGTGGCGCGCGGCGAGATTGAAGATACAAATTACGCGGCGGTTAAATCCATATTGAGCGGCCATGGGTATCTGGTCGAGCATGCGGGTGTGGTCGAAGACGACGAAGCTTTAATCGCGGCACGGATCGGCCATTTACTTGAAGAAGGCTACGGTATGATCATTACCACAGGCGGCGTTGGCGCCGAAGATAAAGACAAAACCATCGAAGCCATGCAACGCCTTGTCCCGGATCTTACAACTGCGATTCTGGCAGAATATAAAGTTGGGCACGGGCGGCATGTGAAACCGCATGTCCGCGTTGCGTGCGGACGCATTGGTGATATTTTGCTTGTTGCCCTGCCTGGCCCGACCCGCGAAGTGCTGGCCGCGTTGCCTGTTTTGATCGACGCCATATCCAAAGGGCTGCCGCCGGCAGTGCTGGCTGAGGAAATAGCCACGCCCATCCGCGCGCTTTGGAAAGCCCATAAGATGGGGCATGCTCACACATGATGTCATTCGGATTTTTGTCGGTTTTGGTTGCTGGTTTAGGTATGGGCATTTTGCACGCCTTTGATCCAGATCACGTGATGACCATGTCGTCGCTCGGCGCTCGGCCTGACTCGCGCGGAGCAACAAAGCGTTATGCTTTTTCATGGGGCATCGGCCACGGAGGCATCTTGGTAATTGCCGCGCTTGCGTTGCTGGTTTTTGAAGCGCCCATGCCAGAGACCTTACCAAAGGGCGCTGAACGGATAGTTGGGGTAATTCTGATCGCGGCAGGAGGCAGTCTGGCACTGGCACTCTGGCGTGGCTCAACGCCGGAGCCATCAGCGACTAGAACAAGGGCGCCGTTCTTGATCGGCATGGTCCACGGAACAGCAGGAAGTGCCGCGGTCTTTGCCCTGCTTCCAATCGGAATGCTATCGCCGATCCAAGGTGTGTTTTACATACTCGTGTTCTCCTTTGGCGTGCTTGTGGGAATGATGGGCTTTGGTCATGGTTTTGACCGGATCCAGACATTGATCTCAAAGCGCGGACAGGCTTTTGTGAGGCCACTGCGCGGCGGTGTGGCAGTGCTCGCCATCGGTATGGGAAGCTATTGGCTCGTAGGCGCCTGATTGTGCGTATAGGTCTTTATGGGGGGTGTTTTAACCCCGTGCACGAAGGCCATATCGCCGTGGCGCGCGGCGCTCAAAAGGCTCTCCAGCTGGATCAAGTGATCTTCATTCCTTCCGGGCATCCACCGCTTAAGGGTAACTATGGCCTTGCCGATGGATTTCACCGTGCTGCTATGCTCGAGCGAGCAATCTCGAACCAACCTGGCATGAGTGTCTCAAATATCGAGCTTGATCGGGATGGCCCTAGTTTCACTGTCGATACAGTCCGTACATTAAGAAAGACATTTCAAGCAGATACAGAGGTTTTTTTTCTGCTGGGCGATGATTGTATCAAGCGCCTGCCGCACTGGAAAGGCATCGAAGAACTCCACCAATTGCTGCGCTTCGCCATACTGCCGAGATTAGAAATCATGTTAGATATTCATGATAAAAACATGATCTTTATCAATATTCCTCGTGTAGCGGTGTCTTCAACCCAAATCAGGGAAACGCTTGCATCAGGCAAAAGGCCTCCAGCAGCCTTGCTCCATCCGGATGTCGCGGAGTATATTGATCGCCATCATCTTTTTACAAAACACCCGGAGCGCGCCCGTGTCCAAAATTAACCAGAAGATCCATGATAAGTTGGATAGCATCGGTCATGCAATCATTGCATGTAGCGGCGGGATCGACTCTACCTTGCTAGCGCTCGTCGCGCATCGCCGAGCCCCGGGCAAAGTGACCGTTGCGCATGCAGTGAGCCCTGCAGTGCCGCCTGAGGCTACCGATCGGGTACGAATGCTGGCGGGACAGGAGGGTTGGGCGCTTTCCATTGTGCAGTCGGGTGAGTTTCAGGACGAGAACTACCTCTCTAACCCCGTCAATCGCTGCTACTTCTGTAAGTCCAATCTTTATGAAAGCCTGACACAGATTGTTCTGGCGCATGACAGTGGTACAGTTCTAAGTGGCGCTAATTTGGATGACTTGGGCGAATATCGCCCTGGACTCGACGCCGCGGCAGAACGTGGTGTCAGGCATCCATGGATAGAAGCCAGCTTTACGAAGACAGATATTCGGACACTTGCACGGGAACTTGGCGTGCCCTTTGCCGAGCTTCCTTCGTCGCCTTGCCTTGCCAGTCGCTTGTATACAGGCACAAGGGTGACCGCAGAACGCCTGCGTGCCGTGCACGCTTGCGAAAAGCGGGTGAAAGAAGTGACAGGTATCAGTGTCGTAAGGTGCCGCGTGAAAGATGATCAGCTTATCGTTGAAGTGACCGATGATGATCAGAGTTTGATAACGGCGCTATTGCTTCGCGAATTGGGCGAACTTGCGGCAACGTTCGAACCAAGCATTCAATTGGCGAACTTGGATGCGCAGTCGTATAAGCCTGGCCGGGCTTTTGTGGGGGCAAAATGAATAGCGGATTTGTGCATGATGAAGACCGCCTAACAAGATTGGGAATGCCAGAAGCAATTTTTTGCGAGGGTAAAGACCCAATTGCGTTAAAGGCCATCTATCAGGAGCTTTCGAAGAACAGCAGCGCGCCAGTTCTGTTTACAAGGCTGTTGCCTGATCAATATTCAGATCTCTCTATCAATAGCGCGGCATCTTTGGATTATGATGTGCAATCGCATACAGCCTATTTGCATGGCACTCTTCCAAAGCGGCCATTTTCAGTTGCTGTTGTAACAGCAGGAACATCGGACCTGCGCGTGGCGGGTGAGGCGCTGCGCACATTGCAGTTTTCGGGTATCCATGCGGAACGTATTGCCGATGTTGGCGTCGCGGGTATCCACCGTTTGTTGGCGCGGATAGACCATATTAAAACATTCGATCTTGTGATCGTTGTGGCTGGATGGGATGCTGCTCTTGCCTCTGTGATGGGCGGATTAACTGGGCAACCAATTATCGCGGTTCCGTCTTCGACTGGATATGGTGTGGCAGCAGGCGGAACGAGCGCATTGCATTCCATGTTATCAAGCTGCGGGCAGGGCGTTTTGGTGACCAACATCGACAACGGCTTTGGTGCGGCGTGCGGCGCGATCCGGATACTCAATATGATTTCAAGGAACACGACATGAAGCGCCAATCGATCGTTTTGCGCACACCTTCGGGGATTAGCGGCGATATGTTGCTGACCGGCCTCGCGCGTCTGGCGGGGATCAGCAACGCAGAACTTTCAGCTATGGTGGATAGCATCGGCGTCGAGGCGCTGCACGATTGTGTAACAATTGAGCCACATCATGTGAATTGGATCACCGGATTTCAGGCGCGGATCACTCTTCCGCATGAGCACCATCACCGCACGCCAAAAACGATTTATGACATCATAGAACGCAGCGGGTTAACCGATGCGGCAAAGTCACTCGCGACAAAAGCGTTTGCGATATTGGCCGAAGCAGAAGCTACAGTGCATGGGTGTTCAGTGGACGAAGTCCATTTCCATGAAGTTGGCGCGCTCGATTCTATTTTAGATACTTGCGTTGCGGCTGCGTTGTTCACCCAAATTGATCCGGCTGAGTTCCATTGCAGCCCTCTGCCGATGTGTGATGGCATAATCCGTTGTGAACATGGGCTACTTTCCAGTCCGCCACCAGCGGTTCAGGAGATGCTCAACGGCGTTCCTGTATACGGAGCGGACGCTAGCGGCGAAACGGTCACGCCCACGGCATTGGCATTTTTGAAAGCGGCTGGTGCGCGCTTTGGCAAGTGGCCGCAATGTGAAGTGGTCACCTCTGCGCGTGCTTATGGCGGCAAGGTGTTTGAAAACCTCCCCAATGGGGCGAATTTCTTTTTGGTGACAATGTGAACCCAGCGCCTGCGGCAGCAGACATTGCCGGAAGCCTGCTTGGCGGCGCAACGGGCCTTTATCTTGCCATTGTCGAAGCCTGCGAGGATGGCATCATTGCGGGCACTGGCTTTGTCGACCCATCGGGCTCGTTAGGACCGAACGGATCGTGGAGATTGCTGGTAGTGGAAGGAGATGCCATATCCGCAGGGCAACCACTTATCGAACTGATCGGTGAGGCAGCGCATTTGGGCGTTGCGGAAGACTATGTGCTTGGGCCTCTCGGTTTTGCGTCAGGAATTGCGACGCGCGCGAAGACCTTTCGGGAAGCCGCGCCTGCCGGCCTTTCCATTGCTTGCGGCGGGTGGAAGAAACTGCCGTTGGCGTTGAAGCCATTGCTGCGCGCCGGGCTTGCTGTTTCTGGTATCTTACCGCGGCTTGTTGCCGGCGATTTTGTCTATGTCGGCAAAAACGCTGTTATCATGCTGGGTGGTGTGGATGCCGCGATTAAAGCGGGCGTGGCCGTTGGTCATGGTCCGGTGGCCGTGCAGGTTAAATCAGTCGCCGAAGCCGTTTCGTCGGTGCGTACGGGCGCAGGGATCATCATGGTTGATACCGCCGATTTAGCTGATTTAGCCGACGTGCACGCGGAACTCACGCGGCTTGGATTGCGGCGGGACGTGCAACTCGCATTTGGCGGCGGTGTCCGTCTGCAGGATCTGGTGCCAGCGGCAGAGGCAGGGGCCGATGCAGTCGATGTCGGCCGCGCGATATTGGATGCGCCCTTGCTCGACCTGCGCCTTCGCGTTGTTTCCAAGCACCCTGCCTGACAAAGGATCTAGCCATGAACCACCCCGCCATTGCCCCCCACAACATAGCCGTCATTACCGGAGCCGCCGATGGCATTGGCCTTGCCGCTGCGCACCGGCTCGCCGGTCTGGGCATGGTTGTCGTGCTTGTAGACCGCGATGCTGACAAGCTCTCGGCAGCGCGGGATGCGGTAGGCGGTAACGCGGTTGCCATAGCCACCGATGTGTCGGACCGTGATGCGGTCAATGCCTTGGCGACGCACGTGTCGCAGAATGTGGGGCCTGTATCTGTGCTGATGAACAATGCTGGAACCGGGCGGGGCGGAAACGCTTACTCCAATCCTGAAGGTTGGGATCGGGTGATCGGCACCAATCTGATGGGTGTTGTATATGGCGTGCAAGCGTTTGTCCCTGCGATGGTCGCAGGGCATGCCCCCGGCTTAGTCATCAATACCGGATCGAAGCAGGGTATCACTCAACCACCCGGTGACACCGCCTATAATGTGAGCAAATCAGGCGTTAAAGCTCTGACTGAAGGGCTGGCACACAGCTTGCGCGAAGAAACGCAGGGACGAGTGAGTGCACATCTGCTGGTCCCCGGATTTACCTATACGGGCATGATGAAGGCCCATTTTACTACGAAGCCTGATGGAGCGTGGGCGCCGGAGGAAGTCGTCGATGTCATGATGGCGGGTCTTTCGCGCAGCGATTTTTATTTGTGGTGCCTCGACAACGAAACAACCCGCGAGGTTGATAACGCACGCGTTCTGTGGAACGCTGGCGATATAACCGAGAACCGTCCCGCACTCTCACGCTGGCATCCGGATTATAAGCAGGCCTTTTCCGATTTCATACCAAAAGGTTGAAGCAGGTATTTACTCGTCGAAGCCGATAAATGTAACAGCTTCTTCCAAGGATTTGCGTTCTGATTTAACCGCATTCGCCGGAAAACTATCGTCTGGCCAGCCCATGGCAACGCACATCATGATCAGTTGGTCGTCTGGAATGCGCGCATGTTCGCGCACGACGGGTGATTGCATGATGCCTTGGCTGTTGATGACGCAGCCTAGTCCGCGTGACCATGCTGCGTTGACCAGAGCATTAATCACCGCGCCGCAGTCAAAGGGCGCGATGTCATTGCCTTTTAGCACCTTGTCATAGGTTACGATGATTGAAACCGGGGCGTCGAACTGACGGAAACCCCGCAACACCCATTCCTTGCGTTTAACTTTGTCATCGCGGGCAATGTCCATTGCCGCGAATAATTGCTTGGCTACGCCAATTTGTCGTTCGCGGTGCGCGCCTTCATAGCCTTCGCTGGCGGTAAATTCCCGCGACGATGGCACGCCAGCAAGATTGCGTTCGGTGTTGCCTTTGCGGATGGCATCAAGAGCTGCACCACTGACGACGGTAAAGTTCCAGGGCTGGGTGTTGAGTGAGGAGGGTGATCGGATCGCCATTGCCAGCACTTCAAGTATTAACTTTTGGGGAACACGATCAGGCTTGTAGCCGCGAATGCTTCGGCGGCCCATCACCACGCTCTGATAAGCTAAAGCGATTTCCGATTGAGAGCTCAATGTTATTCTCCTTTAATCTGATGCACGCGCTCCATGCATTTCATATTCACTTGCCATAGTGATGTGTAATTATCTATATAATTAAGCCGAATAAATCAGATTAGTAATTGGAAGGAATGTCGAGCATATGGCCATTGAACAGTCAATGCGGAACCGTCTGACACTCCCTGCCGTGTGCGCGCCGATGTTTCGGGTCTCAAGTCCGGCGTTGGTGCGCGAAGCGTGCAAGGGGGGGCTTGTCGGCGCGCTGCCCAGGCAGAATGCTAAGGACTTCGCAACTTTTGAGGCATGGCTGGGGCAGATTAGTGAAGCGCTGAAAATCCATCAAGGGGAACATCCGGATGCGCGTATTGGGCCAGTCGCGGTAAACCTTTCGCGCCTTCCAGATGACGAGATGGTGAGGCATCTTGAGGTATGCGCGAAGCATGGGGTGGAAGTTATCATTAGCGCGATGGGCGATCCCACTGAACTGATCCGCCAGGTGCATGACTGGGGCGGGAAGGTATTTCACGATGTCACCAACATCCGCTTTGCTGAAAAGGCGATCGCAGCGAAGGCGGACGGGCTGACTTGTATCGGCTCGGGCGGTGGCGGCCATTCGGGACAGATAAACCATTTGGCCTTCATTCCCAAGGTGCGCGCAATGTTTGATGGTACGATCATTATGGCTGGCTGCATTGGCAACGGGGCGGCAATCCGCGCAGCGGAGGTTCTTGGCGCTGACCTTGCCTATCTTGGTACCCGTTTCATTGCGACACAGGAATCGAACGCACCTGACGATTATAAGGCTATGTTGGTTTCAAGTGCGTCCAATGACGTGATCTTTACGCCGCAAGTTGCCGGCGGTGCAGCAAACTGGCTTAAGAAATCGTTGGTGAAGGTCGGCATCGATCCCGACAACCTTCCCGAGATACCACCGGGAGCAATACGCCCCGTCCTCCCCGAAGGTGCGCTGCCATGGGTAACGATCTGGAGCGCGGGGCAGGGGGTTGAACTAATTGACGACATTCCAACTGTGGCTGAGTTGATCAGACGCTTGCGCCGCGAATATGTCGCAGCTTGCGAAGGACCAAGTTATGCTGATGTCGCCCGTCTGGTTGATGAGGTCCTTGACGCTAAGCCTGTTGATTGAAAATGCCGTTAGCCTAATAAAATACTAAATGCCGGCAAGATAAAACTAATGAAGGATTGAAGCTTTGGAAAACGCAGCAGTTGAAACAATCGACTACCCCTTTGTCAGACTGGAGTTTGATGGCCCATTGGCGGTCATGACACTAAATGACCCGGAACGATTGAATGCGATGGGGCCGGATATGGGGGAATCCATCGCTACTGTGCTGAATGAAATAGCCAAGCCGCGCCGCAACTGTCGGGCTTTGCTCATTACAGGAGAAGGCCGCGCTTTCTGCGCTGGCGTAAATCTGATGGGTAATCGTAAGGCTTTGGCCGAAGGTAACAACAAACTTCCCGTGATGGGAGGGGTGGAGACTTTCTTCCATCCCTTGCTTCGCCGATTACACGCCGTGTCCATTCCAGTGATTGCGGCACCGAATGGACTCGCCGTTGGAATTGGTCTCGGAATGTGTCTTGCAGCTGATTATGTAATCGCTTCGGATAAAGCCTGGTTCCAGGCCCCATTCAAGAATCTTGCATCGGCTACCGATTCAGGCCTTGGTTGGCTTCTGTCCCGCAATATCGGCATTCTGCGGACAAAACGGGTTTTGATGCGTGCCGAACGCATCGATGCAGCCACTGCTCTCGATTGGGGCATGGTGAGTGAGGTTGCGTCAACGGATGCGTTCGCGGCCCGCGCTCGTGAAGTCGCGTTGGAAATTGCCAATGATGCGACGATTGCACTTTCTGAAATTAAGCAGATAGTTGGCCTTGCGCAGCGGATTGACTTGCATTCTGCCTTTGAAACCGAAGCGCAGGCCGTTGGGCGGACATCGCGGACCAAAGATAACGTTGCTGCCATCCGCGTATTTGGATCAAAAGAAAAGCCAACATTTACGGGCGAATGATTGCACTCTGCCTTCCCGGTTTTGCAGATGAATGGCAACGTGGCCGTGCACCCGTTTTTTGGTGCACGGTCTGTTGTACGTTTCAGCTATTCAAATAAACGTGCAGCACGCTGTGCATGTTCGATATGGCAACTTCTTGCACAGGGCTCGTCTGGCTTCCCGGGAAGCCAGCCTGCTTAATACCGCGCAGCACCTGCTCCATATTGAAAAGTCCTGCTCAAGGATTTCGCTAACCCCGCCAATCGCTCTCCAGCCACCCACGCTGTAGATTAGATTGTGGCTGATTAGTAGTTCGGCGACAGGCGTATATTGCTCCAACGACCAGGCGTTAAACATGCACCAGTCGGGGTCCGTCCCATCGCCTCATGGGCGAGAGCGATAGGCCATCGTACCCGTGCCGCTTGGTAAGAAGATTAGGTTGGGGAATACATGCCAGCCAGCTCCCGCAACGGCGTGCTGCTCCAGAACCATTGGCGACCAAAAGGCGGCTGCGGCTCTGGCTGCTTCTTCTTGATACCACAACAACTTGACACCGAGATCCATAGGGCAATCGGATGCGGGAGCTTCTGTCATAAGGCGGATTGCAGCAGCGGCATCCTTTTCAGTTACGATAGCGTTCATGTAGTTACATATATTTGATCATGCTTGGCCGAGGATCATCTACCGCCGGAAGACTTCTGCGCACTGAAACGACAATTGACGTTTTGACAAAATTAGTCTTGTTGTATTCTGGAGTCCAAGCCTGCCTGCGCTAGGCAACAAAATTTCGGATGCACGATGTCAGACCAGAAACTAAAGCGGACAGTAATTGCAGCGGGTGAAGTTTTTCTCCGTTATGGATATGCTCGCACAACTATGGGCGACATAGCCAAGGCGGCAGGCATATCGCGACCGTCTTTGTATCTTCTGTTTCCTGGAAAGGAACAGGTTTTTGCTGCTGCAACATTGTTTCTGGCAAAGCAACGATTGGAAGAGATAAAAGCGGCAGTCTCGTCTTGTGAAGGAGTGGAAAAGAAGCTGACATTGGCGTGCGAGATGCTACTCGTAAATGTGTACGAGCTTCAAAGGGCTGCTCCTGATGCACGAGATATGGATGATCTTGCCTTTCCGGTAGTCCGAGAAATCTACGCCATGTTTGTCGATTTTTTTTCAATAATACTCGTTGAGGGAGGAGTGATAGGCACAGCCCCTGCGGTCGAAATTGCGCGGGTTATGCTTTACGGAGCGCGCGGATTGCGGAATGTAGCTCAAAGTTCGGGCGAGTTTGGCCGCATGATCCGGTTACACACGGCATTATTGTGCGGCAGTTTGATTAAAGTTGAACCCTAATCCCACGGAGCCGATGATGCGACCTTGGATGACAGCGCGTCGGCCAAGGGGCGATAAGTTAGTTCGATAAAGTAGCCCAGCAAGTTTACCGTATCGAGATGAATGATAGCGGGGCTTCCATCCGGCTGGGTCTGGCTCTTGACTTCGAAAACAACCTCAAAATCTTCGGGCCGAATACGGACATCGTCTACAGCAACACCGATATGAAACATTCCGGTGCCCTTTGTCCTTAGCCATTCCATCGCATTGGTTTCGCCGACGCACGGTTCGATCATCTCTAGATGAATTGCCCCCCATTGCGCGAAAGCATTATGGTTGGCGATGCGGCCCTCCCAGTCACGGTATCGTCCGATGTAATCGGTATCGAGCCGTTTCCAGTTCTTCAGGCCGAGTAAGCGGCTATAGTTATCTATGCCTTTTTCAAGATCTGGAACGACCACGCCAATCTGGTAGATTGATCCGTCAACGGGCAATGAGCCTGTGTTGATTAGCATTATGCCCTCTCAATCTTGTTGCCTGCTAAATAGTTTAGGACAAGACGGCCGCCATCCGCAAAGATGGTCTGTCCTGTGATATAAGCTGAATCTGGACCTGCGAGGAAAGCCGCGACGCCGGCGATATCCGAAGGTTCAGCGAGTCGACCGAGCGGTGTGCGGGATAGGATCATGCTCATCGTATCGTCGGTAAAACCATCGGTCATCGGTGTGCGTGTAGGGCCCGGGCCGATCGCGTTCACACGAATCCCCTTGTCGGCCAGCGCCAAAGCTTGTGTTTTTGTGAGCATCGAAAGGGCGGCCTTGCTTACCATATAACCATAGGTTTCCGGCACAGCCAGGACAGCGCCGACTGACGAAATGTTGATGATGGAACCACCCCGACCCGCCGCAAGCATCCGATTAGTGACAGCCTTGCCGACCAAGAAGGGGCCTATAAGGTTGACATCCAGTACCTTACGCAACGTATCTGCGCTTGATTCATGGAACATTTCTGGCTTGTGACCCCGTCCCGCCGAACAGACTGCAATGTCGATTGGACCAAGTGACTGTTCGGTCTCTGAAACTGTCGACTCGACTTGCTCTTCGTTGGTCGTATCGCATTCGACGAAGATTACCTTGCCAGACCCTTTGGTAGTAATCTGCTTAGCCAATTGCGCGCCCTTTGAACGGGCGAGATCTGCAATAGCAACAGACGCCCCATCGGCGGCGAAGCGTTCAGCAATGGCCAAGCCAATCCCGCTGGCGCCTCCAGTAACATAAGCCACTTTTCCAAATAGCATTGCTGCGCTCTCCTACTTTTGCAAACTCGTGAAATAGCCGACTGTTCATCCGACGAATATACCAAACCAGAATAGCAGACTACCCTTGTTTGAAGGCAAATTTGTCAACCCTCAAGAGGGCGGTCGAACCCTTAATGCCATCGACTGGCTTGCGACCGCCAACAAGCTTCCGCTCTCGGAGTAGATGTGCGTGTTGATGTGCGTAATCCCCCGATAAACCGAGGCTACCTGCGTGCAGGACAGCACCCATTCTCCGTCTGGTTCTGCGATGAATCGTATCATATTGTCCAGGCTGTTGCCGCTAGCAGGTTTGCCAAGTGCGCTTGGTAGCGCCATCGCTGCCAAATCCGCAATCACGGACAAATCCAACTTCGACAAGGTCAAGGCTGATCGCTTTCGTATCCAGAAAGCGGTGTCCAGACCAACCTCTCCTTTCCAGTCCCGCCGGTCGGGCATTTGCCCTTTGGCCATACGGAATTCAAAAAGATCATTTAGGTTGCTCGAAATCTGCCGAGCTACGGATCGTTCCACACAGTGATCGACAGGCGGCACAATTGGCGCATGACTACCTTGATGCACCGTCGGATCCGAACGATCACCTGCTGCGCCCATGAGTGTGGCAAAGGGCTTGCCGCCAATGCTAGCCGACAATCTGCATTGTTTGATACTGTTCCCACCGGAAACATTTTCAAGAGTAAAACGGATTGTTTCACCGCTCCTTCCCATGCTGACAAACTGGATCGTTGCGTAGATCGCGGGTAGCCCTGTCAGGCGCTCCATGGCTGCAATGCAGGCGGCAAAACCACTTCCGCCATATAGGAACGGATCAGTTGTTCCACCGACGCAGAGATGTTCTGGAATTACGGCTTGAAGATCTTCTTTGCCATCATCCTGTTCAAGTTGCGGAAAGGTTATTGTTTTGGTCATCGGGTCCGCTTTGTTCAACCTTGCGCCGAGGCTTCCTGTGTAACGCTTTCATATGCGGCCAGTGGTCCAACAATTGTTACGCCGCCATCAACGGGCAAAGTTATGCCGGTGATAAAACGGCTTTCTGGTCCCGCGAGGAAAAGCGCGGCTTGCGCGATATCCCATGCATCGCCTTCGACACCGATTGGAGCAATGGCACTACGAACTCGTCGGCCCTCGCCCTTGACATAGGCTTCGACCATCGGCGTCAGAATGTGGCCTGGTGCAACACAGTTAGCGCGGATGCCATCGCGACCGTACATCACTGCCAGCTCAGCGGTCAGTTGGATGACTGCAGCTTTGCTTGGGCCATATGCTGAGTTGCCATGCGCCAATATCCCGGCAACAGATGCAATGTTGATGATCGATCTGCCATTGCCTTTAAGAAGCGCAGGCATCGCCTCACGGCACATATTTATTACCGTGCCAAGGTTGACGGACAGCACCTTGTCAATATCGGCAGAGGGCACCAAGTGCAACTGACCGGCCCCGGCGCCAATACCGATGTTATTGACGAGTGTATCTAGTCCGCCTAGCCATTGAAGCGCCTCTTTTGTCATTCGCTGCGCGTCTTGCGGATCAGCGACATTCCCGGTGAAAACACGGGCTTCGCCATTCATGCCGGTGATAAGGTCGAGAGTGGTTTGAGCGCGGGCTTCATCCAAATCGAACAGGGCAACCTTTGCACCCTCGGCGGCGAAGAGTGTGGCGATTGCTTTGCCAGTGCCTACGCCTTCACCAAGAGTTCCCGCGCCGGTGACGATTGCGCGCCAGCCGCGCATACGTCCGTGAAATGTCTGAGGCTGAGGCATTGTATTCTCCTACGCTGATTAATTATTTGCTTCAAATCGTCAGTCTGAACCAACAATGATTTCGCGCAGTTTTGGTTTGATCACCTTGCCCATGGCGTTGCGGGGAAGGCTTTCCATAAAGCGCCATTCGTCAGGCATTTTATAGCGGACTAGCTTTTCTGAGCACAAAGCCCGCAGTTCGTTCTGAAGATCGTCGACATTAATGTTTCCTGTAGCGGGTTGAATACAAGCCACGGTCAACATGCCCATCCGAATGTCGGGTTTGCCCACAATCGCGCAATCTGCGACACCATCGTGAGTGTGCAAAACGCGTTCAATCTCTGCCGGATAAACATTAGAACCTCCTCGCAAGATAAGTTCCGAGCTACGATCGGCAATGCTCAGCCATCCATTATCATCCAGCTTGCCATGGTCGCCGGAATGAACGACGCCTCCGCGTAAAAGAGCCGTGGTCTTCTCGGAATCACGCCAGTAGCCAAGCGGTGGCGTATAGACATTCGCCCATGGCCCGGTGGATACTGCACCGAAACAGACTTCACCCACTTCACCTGTTGGCAGGATGTTTCCTTCTTCATTGCGAATGGAAATTTCTAGATGAGGTAACGCCCTTCCGCTTGCTCCTTCCGGCGCAACCTCGTCCATTGGGTGGGCTACAACTGTGGGAGCTTCAGTCAGTCCGTAACTCGTCATGATATGATAGCCATATCGCTTAAAAAACGCCTCGCGCAGGACATGAGGGAGGGGCGCGCCACCACAACCCAGCCTTAGGTTCTCGGGCAGATCCCGATCCGATTGTAACAAATCATAAACCATAGTTGGTACCAAAGCGATCTGCTCAATATTTTTAGCGAAGAACCAGTCGATTAAGGGATCAACTTTGGGCGACACACCAAACAGAAACGGCTTGTTTACAAGATATGCCGAAATAGGACCAAGGATCATCACATTAGTTATGGTTAATGGCAGGCAAGAACCTCGCCTCGCGTCAGGCTGCATAAGGCCATGTGCAAATGTGGCAGCTGGGTACGTGACCATGTTATGCTGGCTATGCACGACGCCTTTGGGAACCCCAGTAGTGCCACTCGTATACATGATAGCTGCGGGTGCGAACGGGTCTATCCCCGGTCTCAGAGCATTTTCGTTCGGATTACCTCTCGATACATCTGCCCAACCGCCGTTGCGATCATCTGTGTCCAGGTACCATATTGCTTCCAGCGACGGGATTTGCGCTTTTATACTTTCGACTTGGTCTTGAAGCGATGTATCGGTGAGCAACAATTTGGTGCCGCTATGGTCGAGAATATAGCGCTTATCGTCGAGCGGCAGGATTTTGTTGATCCCGACCCAAACAGCCCCAAGACGCATGGTAGCGAAAAACGCTATAATCAAACCTGCTTCGTTGCCCAGTGAAGCGGCAACGCGGTCACCGCTTTGAATGCCTGCTGCACTCAAAAGTGACGTTGCGGACACTACAGCGTTATTAAGTTGTCTAAATGTATAGTTTAATTGTCCGTCATCGAGAGCTTCATCATCAGGGCACAATTTAGCAGCTCGCTCGATCAAGGACGCAACGTCCCGGGGCGCACCGGGAGGGTCGATTCGCGATAGCGGCGCCTGGAGACCAAGCGCGGCATACTCATTATCTGTCATCACTCTCCCGGATCCTTGTCATCTTCGTTTGAATTTAAAGTGTATATGATTATGATGTATGTACGCAAGTGTTGCAAGCGCAGCTGCGCAAAAGGTAAAACTATGACGACTGTTGAAAGGAAGACAATGACTGAACCAAAATTTGAGGACCAATTTGCTCCATTTGGTTCGATTGAAAGCGTGGCTTTAACCAATTTCCAAAAAGTCGTGGCGCGCCGTTTGACGAAAAGCTGGACGGAGATACCCCACGTCACGCATAATGATGACGTAGATGTCACGGCGTTAGAGGTATTTCGAAAGTCACTTGCGAAAGATGTCAAACTCTCGCCACTGATATTCCTTGCCAAAGCGTTGGCGATAGCGCTGGGTGAATTCCCGTCCTTTAACTCTTCCTTAGCGGATGACGGCAAGACGCTGGTGCTCAAAAAATATTTTAATATCGGAATAGCTGTAGATGGGCCACTGGGTCTTTTGGTGCCAGTGTTGCGCGATGTGGACACGAAAGACTTGCAATCGTTAAGTGCTGAATTGGCTGAATTGAGCGCACTTGCGCGCGACAAGGGGTTGCCCATGAGCGCGATGACCGGCGGCTGTATGACTATCTCATCGCTGGGCGGGATTGGCGGAACCGGGTTCACGCCGATAGTTAATCAACCTGAAGTTGCAATTCTTGGAGTTACGAAATCGCGCATAATGCCTGTTTGGGATGGCGCTGCCTTCCAACCGCGGCTAATGATGCCGCTATCACTTAGTTATGATCATCGCGTGATTAACGGCGCCGACGCTGCACGTTTCGTTCGTCGTCTCGAAGCGCTCCTAAATGATCCGGCTGCGTTGTAAATACACACTTCAATCCGGAATTTAAAATGTTTGAGTTAAACGCGACACATAACCCGCACCGTTGGTATATTCGGGTTGAGCGCAATTTGTGCACCGGCCCATCTGATAGGCAATTTTTGTTTGGCGGCGTTGGTATGGCCGCGTCGATCCAAGCTATGGAGCAAACATGCGAGCGCCCTGTTATTTGGGCAACTGCGCAATATTTGTCCTTCGCTCGTCCGGGCAAGATTGTTGATCTGGACGTAGTTGTTCCTGTCGCTGGTCGAATGACAACACAGGCCAATGTCCTGCTCCATATTGACGATCAGAAAATCATTACCGTTAATGCTGCATTAGGCGCGAGAGATGCTCCGGAATTAGATCAATGGGTGCATATGCCGGTTGTTAATCAGCCGGATGATTGCCCAGAGGCCAATTATTGGCGTGGTGACGGCTCAGGCTTGAACGCACGTCTGGAAATCCGCGTTGCGAAAGGGCATTTTCATGGCGATAAAACGATCAACGAGCGAAGCGATGGGCGATTGGTTTTTTGGCTCCGTTCGCGCGAAGGGCATGAGGCTGATGCCCGTATGCTGGCTATTGCCGCTGATTACGTCGCTTCGGGGATTGCCAGCGCGACCGGACTTCACGCGGGTGGTAACAGTCTAGACAATACGATCCGTTACGGCCGCATCGTCCCGTGCGAATGGATATTATGCGACGTTCAGATCGAAGCACTCGTGCGGGGTATCGTGCATGGCCGCATGCGCCTCTACTCGCCCGATGGGGTCTTGATGGCCACCGCCAGCCAATCGATGATTATGCGGGTTCATCCCAAGCCTGAGTGAGTGCGCATCTGATCACATTCACCACTTTTTGCGGAATTGTGCTCCCCTGAAACGTTCTAGAAGCCGGTGCTTGCGTTCATCCTCGTCGATGACTTTCGTGTCGGCAGGCAGATGATCTTTCAAATCGCGCAGATTGATTCGCTTCACATTGGGTATCGGCGCTGATGAAGCTTCGAACCAGCGGCCCTGAATAACCCCCTTAAACCGTCCCGCCGTATCGAGCCAGTTAGGCACACCAGGGTCGGTATCACAGATGACTGCCCGGAATTTTCCGTCACTATCCAGAGTGGCCTGATGACCATTTAAGCTAGACTGACATTTTTCCCATTCGATGGTGTTGAACAACTGGTCTGCGAGCAGGATCGACCAGTACCGCACTTCATCGGGCACATCGGTCTCAATCAACAGGCATTCTCCGTCGTGGAATTCAAACAAGCCTTCATAATAAGTTTGCTTGGCTAGTCCGCCAATGTTGGCCCAATCGTTAAGCGCTACGGTATTCACTGGATTCTGCTTTAAGCTTTTAACAAAATGGACGAATAACTTTGCATAACGCTCTGGAAAACCTGCTAATCTTTCCATACGATACGCGATTTCTTCCATCGGCCAACGACGATAGGTTGCAGGGCCGTCCAGACGTTCGATGGCAATAGTGCTATCCACTTCATTCAGCCAGTCATAGCTTGCCTCGCGAATACCGATTGTCCGGGCACGTGGGTCCAATTTGTAAAAATCCCCTTTGTACCCAGCTGGGCGTTCCGCCGACAGAATGATCGAGAATTCGCCTTTTGGATCAATTGTAAGGCTGTCCAGATCAATGTCACCGACGCTTGGGCCCGGTACATCGTCCACCCCGATGTAGCCCGACCCAACGCCGATATGGACAAAAAGCGTTGTGCCGCGTTTGCCCGACAATCGATAGGTGCCAGAGCCTTCGACAAAGGCGCTTCGGTACATATAGTCTGGATTGGGTGCGGCAGATTTGAATACTGGGTTCAGGAAAGAGTAGAACACCGGATGCTGAGGGTCCGAATGGAAGATTGCGGTATAGCCTTGTGCGAGGCTCATTGCCATTTGCTGAATGGCCTCTTGTTTCAGCCAAGCATCATCGGGGTCGATGACGTGCTCCAGTGTTTTGTCGATACCACGGATCAGATCAATAAAATGTTCCCATTCCATGGGGACTGCGGGGCCGGTTGACATATTAGCTTCCTTTGCAATGGCATCGAACGGAAATAAAAGATGAGCTGCGGGCAGGGCAGCTGCCCCACGAATAAAGTAACGGCGATTGGCTTCTGTCCAATCCATCGTTGCTCTAGTTGACCGGAATTCGATCGAAAAAGCTTTTGCCTTCCGCTTTTAGGTGGATAAGTTCGTAAAAATGGCCCATTTCAAGCGTTGTGTCAGCGTACGCAAAATCGAGCACATCTCCAAAGCTGCCTTCTGAAACAATGGGCTGACCGTTACCGATCAACTGCTGCTTATGCTCCGTCATTTGCGCATCGCTGTCGACGAGAAAACCCAAATGATGCAGTCGAAAAGTTGCGTTAGATTGCTTTTGCCAGCCGGTATAAATTGAGGTCACATTTTCATCGGGCTGCATTAACTCAATCATCATGTCGCCCACCCACGCATTGGCAATAAACATTAACGGCTGGCCGGGCCCCACCAGCGCGACCATGTCCATGATGTCCCAATGCTTTATGCCATAATTTGCTGCCAAAACGGCTGCCGACTGCTTAACATCGTCAACCACATATGCAGTTTGAAAATGGCGTTTGAACAAAATCGTCATAGACCTAATCTCCTCAAAGTCCGTAGCGCGCAATGTATGTCGCAAATGCCTCGTTGATCGGGCCTTTTTCATCAATGGCCGCATAGTTATGGCCACCGTTTGATTTTGTGGCATTTTTTGTTGACCAAGCGAGTATCGCGGTTTCGGCTTCGGCCGAGAGTAGCAGGCCGAATTGGTGGTATATTTTGCGGACCACGCCGATTGGATCGCGGCGTATATCGGGCTGCATGACATTAACAAAGCGGTCCGGAAAGCGATCCTGCACCTTCATAGTGCGATGCATTGCTTCCGCCCAGAATGCGGTTTCGCGCGCAAGGCGAGCAGAACGATCAATTTCTTCGCCGGTATAAAGCCGAATTATATTAGCCAGAATGTTAACTAATGATGCTAGCGACGCCGCAGGATGGCGATGCGTTTGAACCACGCAGGCATCAGGAAAGACCGCCATCATTGCTTCCACACCAAAGACATGGCTGGGGTTCTTCAACAGCCAACGCCGATCATCATTCAGTCCCACCAATCGCAACACATCTTTGTACCGCTTGAACGCAGCGGTTTCGTCGGCCTTCAATAGCCATTGGTCATATTGCGGAACATCCAGCTGGGATGGGAACCAGTTGCTTGTGAAATCTTGTGCCATCGGCATGAGACATTCATCAACCTCATCCGCCATCACGCCATGGGCCTGCATGACTTCTGGAGCGAAGTTGATCATTTGCTTAACCGCCTTGGCGCTGGCCTGATATTGCGGATGTGCCTCCCATTCAGTTCGCGGAGGGCGCACTATCGGGGCGGCGGTAAGCCATTTCTCCATGCCTTGAAATTGCGGGTCCTGACTGAGCAGGTTATGCAAAGCGGTGGTGCCAGTTCGCGGCACACCAATGACAATCAGGGGAGCTACAATCTCGCGCAATTGGAACTTGGGGTTTGCTTGCCATTGCGCTTGGGTGTGCAGCCGTGCAGCGAGCGCGGAGACGATCAGGGATTCCGCCGTCGCGATTTTGCCGGGACCTGCTGGTGGGTTGGTATCAAGCGCCAACAAAAGCGCTCTAAGCCCGTCCTCATAGGCAGTGTCGCCAAAATCTGCTAAGCCTGTCTGCGATCTTGCTGATCCATGCAAGGCGTCGAAGCGTAATGTCCATTGCGGGTCAGTCATCGTCAACCCCATGGATCGATCAAGAGCTTGCCGCCACCACCTTTGCCGCCGCGGAAGTTTTCGAAAGCAATCGGCGCTGCATCAAGCCCAACAATATCGGTTACCATGGCGCTCGCGGCGTCGCCATCGCGGTCCAGAGCATCGGCGCATGCTTGGTAATCCTCGCGCGTGTAGGTAATAGACCAACGAATAGTGACGTCTTTCATCAATGCCATCGCCGGCACGATGGTATCCGGCTGCATGCAAAAGCCCAACGCGATGATCGTCCCTTGCGGCTTAACCAGATCAATTGCGCGGGAAAAGACGCCGGGTGTTCCTGCCGCTTCAAACACGAGGTCGGGTGTGCCGCCAAGTACCGCATTTATTTCTTCGGCCGCGGCATCGCTTTCAATAACGAACGATGTTCCGCCTACCCCTGCCGCCAGCTTTTGCCTGCGGTTGCTCGTCGCAAGCAAAACTATGTTTTCCACTCCCCTCTGACGCAGCCAGAAAAGTACCGAAAGACCAATGGGGCCGGGGCCGATGATGAGGACACGTGCGTGGCGCCCTGGATTGGTCAAACGAACGGCGCGTGCACCTACTGCCAGCGGTTCGATTAAGGCCCCATCTGCAAGGCTAACCGTTTTCGGTAATTGGATAGCGCCGCGTTCATGCACACGAGCATATTGCGCCAGTCCAGCACCATAGCCTTTCCAATGGCTGCACAATACGTCGATTCCGGTTTTACATGCCTCGCACTGACCGCAACCTACGACAGGAATTGCGGCAATATTATCGCCGACTTTAAGGCGCTCTACATCCTTGCCCAGAGCAACAATTTCTCCGGCATATTCATGCCCAAGCTGGCTGTCAGCCGGAAGCTGCATGCCATGCCCGCTGGTGGAATGCAGATCGGTCCCACATACACCGCAATGCGAAACGCGGATAATCACCTCGCCCGCTTCAGGCTCGGGATCTGGAAGGTTTTCCACAACAAGCGGCTCTCCTGCCGCCTTGAACAACAAGGCTTTCATGCATCTCTCTCCATATCAGCGCGGATGTCTTTCCAGTATTGATGGTTGACTTAATGCTGCACCCACTGCTTGGTCAACCAGACTAAGCATAATTGGCTGAGCTTTATACCCTCATTTGAGGGCAAACCGGAGAAGGAATGGCAGAACTGCTTGCCCCGCATGACGCGCTCTACGCTGCAATGGTCGAAGGTATCACATCTCATCCACCATGGACGGCGTTTACAGAAAATTTGCGAGATATGTTCGCAGCTACGCATGCAAACCTGATCTTTCGGACGAATGGTTCCAGTCAGGTTTTTATGGCGCAGTCGTCTAGTGCAGAAATAAAACAACATGGCGATCTGACCAAGCTCTACGATGCTACAACAGATCCGATCCCGTATTTTGAAATGCAGCCCTTCCGGTGTTACGAGATTGAGGATTTTCTTCACGGACAGAAAGCTGAAGAACACCCGTTCGTTAAGAACTTTCTTCGTCCCATCGGGATGGAGCAACTCTCGATCTGTCGCGTCAAAACTCCGAGTGGAATGCAAGCATGGCTCTCTGTCACGCGCTCTGGTTCCCATGGATTCTCTGCAATGGAGCACAGCAGCTTAACCGGGATTTCCCGGCACTTTGCCCTGGCGCTTGATCTATTTGGGCGTCTCCGAGAAGCTGAGGACGACCGCGACGCATATGCCCGGGTTGTTCATGCTGGGGCTTCTGGGATGGCTAGGCTCGACAAAGACGGAGAAGTAATTCACGTCGATTCCATAGCACAGAGGTGGCTGGATGAAGGGCGCATTATTCGGATTTTTGCCAACCGTCTTAGTGCCGTTGATCCTTCGGACGAAGCAACTCTTAAAGAAGCGGTTTCGAGGATTATGACGGGCGAAGTTGACGAGGAGTTTCTCGTTTTGAAGGCCGGAAGCGAAGAAAGCTTGGAGGTTCTGCTTTTTAAAGTGAGTGAGCCATTTGAACCTGCTTGGACACATGTACCACGCGCAATAGCCTATATGCGCATGAAAGGGCAGGAATTGCTTCCTTCTCCTCATCGCTTGCGGGTCAAGTTCGGGTTGACACGGCGTGAAGCGGCCCTCGCAATCCTGATTGCCCGAGGGTTGACGATCGGCCAAGCCGCCGTAGATCTTGGTATTTCGGAGCAAACAGGCCGAGCCTATCTAAAGCAGATATTCCAGAAGGCTGGCATCAGCAGGCAATCGGAACTCATTCTTCACGTCCATGGCAGCATAGGCGCAGTTTGTTGATGAGCGA
This sequence comes from Sphingorhabdus sp., assembly GCF_044357595.1. Classification (GTDB taxonomy): domain Bacteria; phylum Pseudomonadota; class Alphaproteobacteria; order Sphingomonadales; family Sphingomonadaceae; genus Sphingorhabdus_B. Next base: position 60,175 of record NZ_JBIKPH010000001.1, read on the forward strand.
TGCCGGCACCTGAGGAAGATTTTTACCTAACGAGGCCCTCTAGGGAATTTTGCCAGTAAGATTTGCTAATAGTTAAATTAATCATCTTAATGTTTTAGATATATTGCTTTAAAGGGCATAGAAAGTCGGGGCGTGTTAGGTTGCCCCTTTTTGTGGATTTGGATTGACCGAAAGCCTTTTTTTTGCCCACTTATTTTTATGCGTCTGGGCGGTATATACTCAATAAACATGGAAAGCGTTGGTTTATGAATAAACGTATCATCTCTGCTTTTGGATGGAGCTCAACGGCTGCCGAAGTTGCTACTGGATATGACCTGTCCGGCAAACGGGCAATCGTGACGGGTGCTACTAGCGGGTTGGGCATTGAAACTGCGCGCGTCTTGGCGGGCTGCGGGGCGCAGGTCGTTTTGGCGGGGCGTAACATCAGTGAAGCGAAGCCGCTTGTCGAAGAAATTACGGCAGCAGGCGGCAAGGCCTATGCGGTTGCGCTGGATCTGGCCGATCTGCGCTCTGTAGAAGCATTTGCTGCTACAGAGGGCGGCTTGCCGCTGCATCTACTTATCAACAATGCGGGCATAATGGCATGTCCATTTGGACTTACTAAACAAGGCTTTGAATTGCAGATAGGGGTCAATCATCTGGGCCACTTTCATCTCACGAAGGCGCTGCTTCCCGCGCTCAAGGCGGCAAACGGTTCGCGCGTGGTGTCTGTGTCGTCTTCTGGTCACCATTGGGGGGCTTTTGATTTCGATGATCCAAATTTTGAAAATGTAACCTATGATCCGTTAGTTGCTTATGGTCGCTCAAAGAGCGCCAACGCCTTGTTCGCGGTTGAATTGGATAGGCGTTATAACGCGGATGGAATCCGTGCCTTTTCCCTTATGCCAGGCGGCATTATGACCAATCTCGGCCGATCAATGACCGATGACGTCAGGACGAAACTGGGTGTAGACCCGGTGAGTGCAAAAAATATCCGCTGGAAAACAATTGAGCAGGGCAGCGCAACCACGATCTGGGCGGCGCTGGGCCGGGAGCTTGACGGAACCGGTGGCCTATATCTCGAAGATGTTGCCGAGGCGGCGCCGAACGAGCTTGGTATGCATGACGGCGTGAAACCTTGGGCTATTGATCCTGAGCTTGCCGCGCGACTTTGGGATTGGAGCGAAGCGGTGATTGCTAACTCAGTGAACCCCGCTTGAATACTGATATGAGCATCAGAGAGGTAACAATTTATGTTGCGTAAGGACATTCGGATCAACGTTGAACCTGCCGAAGCCAAAGGTGAAAAACTTTTCGCAATGGTTACAGTTGTTACGCCCGATCCTGTATTGTTGGCTAGTAGGCCTTTGGTTTGGTTCGGTTGGCCTGGCGGAGGCTATAACCGGCACTATTTCGATCTCCAACTGCCGGGTCGCTCGGGATATAGCGAAGCCGAGTTTCATGTGGGCAAGGGCTCTATCTTTGTAGCTTGCGATCATATTGGCGTGGGCGATTCTTCCATACCCGAAGGGGCCTTTAATCATTCGGACATTGCGCGCATTAACGCTGCCGTCGCTCGTTCCGTTTTGACGGGTCTGCGGGATGGCAGCTTGATGACCGAGTTGCCTGCAATTGATAATCCTTTCCCCGTTGCGATGGGCCAGTCCTATGGCGGGTTGCTGCTGACGCATTTGCAGGCAGAGCACGGCTTGTTCAAAGGCGTCGCAATGCTTGGCTGGAGTGGCATCTGCACAATGGTCAAAGATGTCAGCGGGCAGGGTAATGTCGCCCCTCCTGCTGAACTCGAGGGCACAGAAGCTTTGCGAGACGGCCTGAACCATCCTTATCGTCGTTCCTTTCATTTTGATGATGTTCCGGAAGATATCGTGGCGGAGGACCTGCTTGGATATCCTGCACGCATCGGAGTGCCCGTGCCGGTCTGGGGCGCCTCGTTCATGCCGGGTGGCCCCAACTTTGCCCCTGAGCGCGGTCCGTTGGGCCCCGGCGTGGTTACCGATGAAGCCGCTGCGATCGATGTCCCCGTGTTCATTGGTAATGGCGAGATTGATGTGGCACCCGACCCACGTACCGAACCAGAGGCTTATCCAATGTCATCCGACATCACGACTATGGTGCTGCCGCGTTCGTCGCACATGCATAATTTTGCGGGAACAAGGGAAATTTTATGGAAGCGGCTAGAAAATTGGGCAGTCGGCATTCGTGATAGCTGGGGTTAGGGTCACGCCTTCCATAAACTGAAAGCGTCTTTAGGTAAAAAGCATGTCTACACTGCACCTCGTTGATCCTGAGTTGGTTCCCTTACTAGGTCTGTTTCCCAATATAGATCTTTCGCATGCGACGTTGGAGAAGGCGCGTGCCGAAAGTAATGCACTATCGGAAATGCACCCTCCGCCACCGATCGAACCAGTCCGTCATTTGGCGGCAGGGCGCGATGGTGCACCTTCGGTTCCAGTGCTAGTATTCAAGCCAGAAGGCGAAAAGCAGCGTCCGGCTATCCTGCATATTCATGGCGGCGGCATGGTGATGGGCTCGGCTTATGGCCTGCGCTCTGGACCATCCAGTTTTGCAGCCAAGCACGATGTTGTTATCGTGTCTGTTGATTATCGGCTGGCGCCTGAAGCTCCGTTTCCCGGGCCGCAGGAAGATTGTTACGCAGCTCTTGAATGGCTGATGGCGGAGGCGGGGTCGCTTGGGGTTGATCCTGCACGCATCGCTGTCATGGGCGAAAGCGCGGGCGGCGGCCTTGCTGCCGCACTGGCGCAGATGGTCAGGGACCGGGGCGCTCACAATTTATGCGCGCAAATATTGGTCTATCCGATGATCGACTATCGAACCGGAGGCAGCGACGACCCCTACAAAAACCCCAGTGTTGGTGAATTTGTCTGGACGCGAGAGAAAAATCAGTTCGGTTGGACTTGCTTAAAGGGTGATTATGGGGTGGATGATGAGCGCGTTGGTTGGTTTTCGCCGTCGCTGGCGTCGGATCTTGCAGACTTGCCGCCTGCATACATTGCTACAGGAACACTCGACCTCTTCTTCGATGAGAGCCTGGATTATGCTCAACGGCTATGTCAGTCTGGCGTAAAAACCGAGTTGCATAGCTACGCTGGTGGATTTCATGGCTTTAACTTTTTCACTGAAGCAGCTGTTTCTAAGGTTTTTGCCGCCAACCTTGATTCAGCCTTGGTGCGGCTCTTGGTTTAAACCTAGTACCCAGTTCCCCGATCGGCCAAGCCTTTGCTAAGCTCGCTCGCTTCCATAAGGTGAAGCCTGCTAAGATCAAAACAGTTTTATCACGGCCTGGATAGTTGCGGCAACCGGCGGCGCGAAGGCTGGGCTAGGCCGAAAATAATCCTATAGGAGAACGGGCAAATACGCGGAACAAAGAACTGCGAAAGCCAGGCCTCCCAGTGCGCGCGTAAGCGGAAACAAGGCGAGAATGCCGATGATGATTTGCAGCCCACCTGTGGTATAATTGACCAAGTTTGTTTGCAAGAAAGAAGGCACGAGTGCTGCAAAATCGGCAGGCTTTGCAAAATGGGCAGCGCTGCCAGCGATAATCACAAATGCGACCAATAATGATAGCGCTATATTCATTTGAATGTATCCGATTTTGCATGATATGTCAGCCAGTTGATTGGCCAACATGATGTGTTTTACCTCGCCTTAGCGCGTAGGAAATTTATCGAAGCTAGCAACACCGTCGGGTACAACGTGATAAGGCTTTTTCTCACAACAATAGACAGCCATGCTCGGCATATCGTAGACATTCTGATCGTCGAGGCTACCCACTTTGATGAGCACTGCACCGACCATGCGCGGGCTTTTTGTGAGGATGTGTGTCCCACATGTCCCGCAGAATTCACGTGTTACTGAGCCTTCAAAATCATCACGAGTGAACGCGCTCGGTTGTCCTGCAATATAGGTAAAACCAGCCGCTGGCATGCCCAAAATAACGTTAGCTCCACCGCCCGATATGTGTCGGCATTCCCGGCAGAAACACATGCCTTTGGCTAGAAATTCGCCCGTCGCCTCGTAACGCAGTGCGCCACAATAGCATCCTCCAGTGACAATCATATCAATCCATTTCTTATCAAAACTTTATACACTTAAAACTTACATCACTGAACGTTTGTGTCAACGACGACTGCTATTGGCTTCGACCTCTCGCTTGTACTTCCGCCCTACGCGCTTCGACTTGGTCGGGACGTACTGCCGCGTTTCGAGCAGACGAAATCTCATGTTCGGTTTGAAGCCCTTCGCGCAGATTCGATGCATATCCATCATTGATCAGCGCCTTGTAATCGATCAAAAATACGGGATCGATGGACGCAATGTCAGTAGCCATTTTGCGGGCCAATGGCATAAGTTCTTCGGGTGCAACGACATGGTTGACCAACCCCCAACGTTCCGCAGTTGACGCATCGAGAAAATTGCCGGTGAATGATAATTCTTTCGCTCTGCTCATACCTACAATGCGGGACAGTTTTTGAGATAGTCCCCAACCGGGCATTATACCTACACGGGCATGGGTATCGGCGAAGCGGGCATGCGTTGAAGCTATGAGGATATCGCAGGCAAGGGCAAGTTCAAACCCGCCAGTAATGGCCACACCGTTAATTGCGCCGATAAGGGGCTTGCGGCAAAGTTCGATGGCTTTCACCGGATTTTCATCAGCCCCTTGCGCATTTGCTGCGCCCAGCGCCCCTTCAGTTGACCCTAATTCTTTGAGGTCAAGCCCAGCCGTAAAGGCGCGGTCACCCGATCCCGTCAAAATCACGACGCGCACCGCTTCGTCGGCATCGAGCGCTTTGATCGCGTGGTAAAGGCTTGCCCTTAATGCAACAGACAAAGCGTTCATTGCATGGGGGCGATTGAGCGTGACGACGGCTACGGCACCATCATATTCGATTTCGACGATATTTTCTGCCATGAATAACCTCCAGACGCCCGGTGTGTTTGCAAAAACTGCGCATTAATCCTGTATCCTATTATGATGTTTTTACGCTACAGACTTTTTGGCAGGTTGCGGCAAAATCTTTTGCAAGCAATCAAAAGTCACGACCAAAGAGGCAGGAAATCATGCGCACTTTTACAGAAGATCAAATCATGTTCCGCGATGCCTATCGCAAGTTTCTGGCAACTGAAATCGCTCCGTATATGGAAGAGTGGCGGGAAGCAGGCATTGTTGACCGCGCGGCTTACAAAAAAGCCGGTGATCTCGGTTTTCTTATGGTGTGGCCCGACGAAAAATATGGCGGCATGGGGGACAATGATTTCCGCTATGAACAGATTATCATCGAAGAAACCGCCCGCGTAGGCTGCCTTGAATTCTTCAACACATTGCACAGCCGTCTAGTTGGTCCCTATTTCGAGCGATTTGGAACGCCCGAGCAGCGCGAGCGCTTCCTGCCTAAATGCGTCAGCGGTGAAACAATCTTGGCCGTAGCTATGACCGAGCCGGGGGCAGGATCAGATCTTGCCGGAATTCGGACTACTGCTGAAGATAAGGGTGACCATTTCCTCCTGAATGGTTCGAAGACGTATATTTCCAACGGCATCAATGCCGATGTTGTGATCGTCGCCGCAAAGCAAGTTGGAGCGGACAGCAAACATGCCATGGTGCTTTTAATCGTTGAGCGGGGAATGCCGGGCTTTGAGCGCGGCCGTAAACTTAAGAAAATGGGCCTTCCAGCGCAGGATACAGCGGAGCTGTTCTTTAACAACGTAAAGGTGCCAAAGGCAAATGTCTTGGGCGAGCCCGGCAAGGGCTTTTATTATTTAATGGAAGGACTGGCCGAGGAACGCCTGATTGGCGCAGTTGGTTATATTGCAAACGCGCGCCGTGCATTCGACATTACGCGTGATTTTGTCATGCAGCGCAATCTATTTGGTAAGGCGCTGTCGGAACAGCAAAACACGCAGTTTAAAATGGCCGAAATGGATTCTGAGATTGATATGGCGCAAGTTTATGTCGATCACTGTGTTACCGAACATAATGCTGGTCGGTTAACATCGACAATGGGAGCAAAGGCGAAAATGCTGTGCTCAGAGATCGAATGGAAGATGCTTGACCTTGGTGTGCAATTGCATGGCGGTGCCGGCTATATGGACGAATATCCGATCAGCAGGATGTTTACCGATGCCCGTATCAACAGGATCTATGCCGGAACCAGCGAAGTGATGCGGTTGATTATCGGGCGTGACGTATTCTCGCAGAAATATCAAAGCATGCTTGCTTAACGAAACTGAATAACTGCGGTTGCATGCTTAACGCCGTTTGGTAATTAGGTGGTATGGCCGTCCTTCTTACCGAAGCGCAATTATTTGATGTGCGTGATCGCATCCGCAGCATTGCCGAGCGCCAAATCGTCTCGCATGGGGTTAACGCTGTTTCGCTTCGTTCTATCGCGAGCGAAATGGGTTGGACTGCAGCGTCGCTGTACCGCTATTTTACAAGCAAGGCCGAGCTACTTGATTCTGTGCGCGCGGTTGCAAACGATCGTTTTTCATCGGCAATTGAAGCAGCATATAACAGCAGCAGCGACCTGTGGCAGCGGTCGCGCGCAATTGGCGACGCCTATGTCAATTTTGCTGAAACTGAGCCTGCAGCGTACCAGTTGATTTTTGCTTATGAACAAGAGGATGCGCACAAATCAGCGCAGCTAAAAACAGCCGAGTATCGGTCGAAAAAAACGCTCACGACTTATGTGCGCGATATGGTTTGCGAAGGCCTTTTAGAAGGGGATCCCGAACTTATTGCCCATGCGTGGTGGGCAGCAATGCACGGGTTGGTGGTCCTCCGGATGTCCGGAAAACTCGACGATTCTCCATCGTTCGATGTGCTGCGCGACGCCGCTGTACGAATGGTAATGCGGGGAGTGCGAGCGGGAGGGCGGGATGATAAAGTATCTGTTGTCGTTGCGATATCAGCCGATTAACGCCCCGCCATCGACCAATATGTCAATTCCGGTCGTATAAGATGACGCATCCGACGCTAGATACAGCGCGGCCCCGGCAATATCTTCCGGGGCGCCGACCCGGCCTAGGGGAATCTGTTTTACTTCACGCTCAACCGATTCCGGTTTGCTCGTGAGCACTTCAGTGGCGGGTGTTTCAATCAAGCCTGGGCTGATTGAATTGACGCGTATGCCATAGCGCGACCAATCCCGGGCAAGCGCCTTGGTCATAAACAGCAGAGCAGCTTTCGAGGTACCGTACGCTACCAAACCAGTGGTTGCGCGCAACCGACCAACGCGGTGGCCGCCAATCGATGCAATGTTGATAATCGATCCGCCGCCATTATCCTTCATATGTCGAGCTTCGGCGCGACAGCACCAGAATGGTGCCGAGAGAAAGCCGTCGATCGAGCGTTTCCATCCATCAACCGCACGATCATCGAAAATCCCTGAAGCCCCGGCAGGCTGCATGGCATTGTTAACAGCAATGTGAAGTCCGCCAAAATCTTGGACAACGCTGGCTATCATGGCATCGACGCGTTCGGGATCGCGGACATCACATTGGTAGAATTTGGCCTTAACCCCGAGGGCTTCGAGCTCAGCCGCGGTCTGCGCTCCCGCCTCGACATTGCGGTTGCCGCACACTGCAACGGTGGCACCCGCGCGCGCAAACTGATGCGCTATACCCCGTCCAATTCCACTGGTTCCGCCGGTTACAAGTGCAACCCTACCCGTGAGATCAAAATCCGTCATGGTCTGCGCCTCCAAAAACTAAAAAATGAGTTGTTTGCGCAAGTTGGTTGGTTCACCAAGCACAGAGATGTTGCTATACTAAACACTGTTCGCTACGCAAGTTGAAACATGAGATAGGAGTGGAATTCCATGTCCAGTGATTATCGCAACATCATCATTGAAAAACGAGGCGACGCCGACTGGCTGACTTTTAATCGGCCAGAAGCACTCAACGCGCTCTCACTTGAAATGGTCGATGAACTTAACGATTATTTCGGCAAGCTTTTTCATGACCGTTCTACCCGAGTGGTGGTCATGCGCGGGGCAGGGCGCGCTTTCTGTGCAGGGTTGGATATCAAAGACCGCAGCGAAGGCGATCCGTCAGAAGCGCCTTTCGGTGGTGGCTTTGGCTTTCAAGGCCATATTGCCGAGATATATGTGAAGATGCGCCGTTGTCCGCAGCCGATCATTGCCCTTGTACACGGAGCAGCATGCGGCGGCGGCTTTGCCTTTGCTCTGGCTTCGGACATTCGTATTGCGGGGGAAAGCGCGCGAATGAATGCGGCCTTTATCAAGATTGGCCTCTCGTCTTGCGATATGGGCACTAGCTATTTTCTGCCGCGGCTTGTCGGACTTTCGGTCGCGTCTGAATTAATGCTCACGGGCCGTTTCATCAATGCCCCGCGTGCTCTGGCGACGGGCCTCGTTAGTGAGGTGGTGCCAGACGATCAATTAGAAGCGGCGGCCCAATCCTATGTTGATGATTTGATTGCTGCTTCGCCTATGGGGCTACGGATGACGAAAGAGGGACTGAACCTCGCGGTCGATGCCGGTAATCTTGAAGCAGCGATGGCGATAGAAAACCGCAACCAGTTGATGACGGCCGCCAGCCCCAATTTCAACGAAGGCATGAATGCATTTCTGGAAAAGCGCCGTCCGCAATACACGCCAGATTAACCTAGGATACCAAATTGGCTCATTCGAAATATCCGCATATTTTTGCACCGCTTCAGGTTGGGCATCACCTGCTCAAGAACCGCATCATCATGGGATCTATGCATTCCGGTCTTGAAGACGTGCCAAATGCTGCGGAACGGCTCTCCGCTTACTTTGTTGAACGCGTCCGCGGCGGCGTTGGCATGATCATTACAGGGGGCATTACGCCGCATGCGAGCGGCGGCAAGGGCGCAAAATTAAGCGAACTGTCCGAAGTCCCCATGCACCGCGCGGTTACGGACGCAGTGCATGCCGCTGACCCGCAGGTCAAAATTTGCATGCAAATACTGCATTCGGGTTCCATCGCCAATGTTGATGAACCTGTTGGCCCATCGCCGGTTCAGTCCCGCATAGCAAGGCAAGCGCCGGTTGAACTCGATGCGGATGGTATAGAAGAACAGATTGCTGCCTTTGCCAATTGTGCCGCGTTGGCGAAAGAAGCAGGCTATGACGGCGTCGAAGTGATTGGTTCTGCCGGCTATCTCATTTCTACTTTCCTCGTCGAAAAAACGAACCAGCGTAATGATGAATGGGGCGGTAGCTGGGAAAACCGTATGCGTTTCGCTATCGAAGTGGTCCGCCGGGTACGCATTGCGATTGGCCCGGACATGATTTTAATCTTTCGCATTGCCGCAATGGACATGTTGCAAGGCGGCTTGGCTTGGGATGAGGTGGTGAGCCTTGCCAAAGCATTAGAGGCCGAGGGCGTAGATGCAATTAGCACCCATTTTTGCTGGCATGAAAGCCAGGTACCCACCATTGCTACTATGGTGCCGCGCGCTGCCTTTGCCGGGGTAACTGGACGGCTACGCAAGGAGGTTTCGGTACCACTGATTACCAGTAACCGCATCAACATGCCCGATATAGCAGAGGCTGTGCTTGCACGCGGAGACGCCGATCTGGTGTCTATGGCGCGGCCAATGCTGGCCGATCCTGAATTGGTCAATAAGGCGTTTGAGGACCGAGTTAACGAAATCAACACATGCATCGGTTGCAATCAAGCCTGCCTCGACCATACATTTACTGGTCAGACGGTCTCGTGCCTTGTCAATGCCCGTGCCTGCCGTGAGACTGAAATCGACATTCGTCCCACAAAAACCGCCAAACGGATTGCCGTTGTGGGTGCCGGTCCCGCTGGTTTGGCTTTTGCGACGATCGCTGCGGAACGGGGGCATCATGTAACCTTATTCGACGCCAGCAGTGCAATTGGCGGGCAGTTTAATCTGGCGCGAAAAATTCCCGGCAAGGAAGAGTTTGACGAAACGCTTCGTTACTTTGGACGGATGATCGAAGTACACAATGTGGACCTGCGGTTGAATACCCGCGTCACGGCCGATGCCCTGATTGCCGCAGGCTATGACGAAGTTGTTGTTGCGACAGGCATCACTCCGCGCAGTCTAAAAATAGACGGTATCGATCATGCCAAGGCCGTCAGCTATTTTGATGTGATTACCGGCAAAGCCGTTGTTGGACAAAAGGTCGCTATCATAGGTGCTGGCGGCATAGGCTTTGATGTTGCGGAGTTGATTACCCATGCGGGCGTGTCTGCGGCGCTGGATATCAATATATTTGCAAAGGAATGGGGCATCGATTTTGAGAACCATCCGCGGGGCGGGGTTACGGGCGTAGAGCCTGTGGTAGCCAGCAACGGACGAGAAGTTTTCTTGCTCCAGCGCAAAGCAAGTACGGTAGGCAAGGGCTTGGGCAAGACGACGGGATGGGCCCACCGGATCACCCTGCAGAGGCGTGGGGTGCATATGTTGGCTGGCGTTGAGTATGTTGCAATCGATGATGCCGGTTTGCATATCCGGCTGAACGGCACGCCACGCTTACTTGACGTCGATACGGTGATCATATGCGCCGGTCAGGAACCTGCGCGCCAACTATATGATGCGTTACTGGCCACGGGGCAAAGCACTCATTTGATTGGCGGCGCATATGAAGCTTCTGAACTTGATGCGAAGCGGGCGATTAAGCAGGCGACTGAACTGGCGGTCGTCGTTTAACAGAGATCCCTCTATCAAGGTGGATTAGCAGAGGAAATGACGCCCTAGTCTTCAGAGCAAAGCGGCTGCAGGATCGGGGTCGAGTCTAGTTCGACCTCAGAAGTCAAGGAAGGCTAGCTGTCATATCAGAGGAGTGTAACTATATACTCACACATCCCAAAGAGAGAAAAAATCAAAATCTGCCGCTGCCATGCCGAGTCGAAATGTAAGCGCGCGGATTACATCTTCAGGCTGGTGCGAAACATGATTAGTTGGCCAGATAAAAAGTGGCATGGCGATGTACCTGCGATATTCATCCCAGGCATCGGTAAACTTCGGCACTTGCCGACAGCCGTGCTTCTTCAGGCAATCGAGATAATGGATAAGCAGGTCTCTTTCTGCAATCCTGCGATCCGCAGGTTCAAGGGCTGTTACAACTGAATAACTGATATCATGTGCCCAAGGGCCGCGCGAAAGGGTCTGCCAGTCGTAAAGACCCGCAGCGCCATCTGCGGTCGTGTAGCAGTTCCCCGGATGCGGATCGGCGTGAAGGAGGCAATAGTCTGTGCCCGCCTCAACTTGTCTCACCATCTTCCAAAATGCGGCTTCGATCCGGCCACCGTCTCGAACACTTTGGGGCAAGCCTTCGGCACGTGGTCCCGCCATAATTTGACGGACCCGCTCGCCACCATTAGCTATTGCCCATTCACTGAGTGGTCCCGTAGAGCAGACTGGCAGAGAGACACGGTGGTCTTCCGCTAGCGTAGGGTCACGCCAGCGCAGGGCATGTAGAGAAGCAAGGCTGTCAATCAGGGAAGCAACGTCATCGACACTTCGTGTGACACGGCCGTCCCACATTGTACCGCCAGAATATGGGATATCCTCCATCAACACCAGGCCATCGCCATCACCCTGCCAGGCGGAAAAGTAGCTGGCCGGAGCTTTAATCGAAATCAAAGAGGCCCATTCTGAATAGAACTGGGCTTCTCTGGCATAGATGCCCATTGCTCGGGCAGAGGCACTATGTGGTTCCCAGCCCCCTTTTGCCCAGACCACGCTCGGAAGATCATGCGGATTACGAGTATAACTGAGCCGCAGTCTAACCTTCGTACCCGCCCCGGCAATCCTCAGTTCATGAAGGGCGCTGTCCACAATCGTGCCTGGGAACTTTAGGTTAAATGCAGCTGTTAGCCACGTTGCGGTCAACCCCTCTACCTCAGAAGGTATGTCAACTTTACGCACCGCATTTTCCATTTTTCCCTCATGTCTCCGGCATTTCAAGTTGCCAATTGTCTATTATTCAGAGATTGGACATCAGATCGAGACCCAGTCATGTGCTTCCATACGCCACTCGCGCGGTCAGGCAAGAGATTGAACTGTCTGTTTCCATTTAGCTGCTTACCATCCATCTAAGTAAAGGAGATAAATCGCAGCATGAGCATTAAGACTAGAGCAGCCATCGCGCCAGGCAATGGCGAGCGGCTTATCATAGATGAAATTGAGGTGCGTGCACCGGGTCAAGGTGAAGTATTGGTAGAGATGAAGGCGTCTGGTCTTTGCCATACTGATCTTTCCGCAATGGAGGGTAAATTTCCGGTGAAGCTGCCGGCAGTGCTTGGCCATGAAGGAGCTGGAATTGTCGTGGAATGTGGTCCGGGCGTCACTTCTGTTAAGCTTGGCGATCCCGTTATCCTAAGCAACACTGCACATTGTGGAACCTGCCCACCCTGTCTTTCAAAAAAGACCGGTTACTGCGATAGCATGGGGCAGGATGCCCGCGCGCCGTCGCCGTTTACGTGGCGTGGGGAGCCACTTGGCCGAATGGGACCGTCAGCCAGTTTCTCCGCGCATACAATCATCGATCCTGCGCGGCTAACGCACATTGATCCGGCCATGTCTTTCGAAACAGCATCGCTTGTCCCTTGCGGCGTGATGACGGGCTTTGGTGCCGTCAACAATGTTGCCAAGGTTGAGCTGGGCAGCAAAGTGCTGGTGTTCGGTATGGGGTCCATTGGTTTAAACGTCTTGCAAGCGTGCAAACTGGCGGGCGCGTCCGTCATTGTCGCGCTTGATACCAATCCTGCCAAAGAAGCGGTCGCGCGCGAATTTGGTGCCACTGATTTTATCAATCCTGCAGATGATGTTGTACCGCTTGATAAGCGGATAAAAGCGTTGCTTGGCGGTTATGCTGACTATGCGTTCGATTGTGTGGGGCATCCCGCAATCGTAAAACAAGCAGTTGGCTTGGTGAACCCCTATTGGGGCGTGATGGTCGCTGTCGGCATTGCACCGGTAACCGAACAAATCACTCTGCCAGCCGCGACCTTTTACTTTGGCCGTTCGATACGCGGCACATTTATTGGTGATTGCAATCCAGTGACCGATACGCCGAAAATTCTGGAGCATTACCACCAAGGTAGGTTGGCTATTGACCGCCTCATTACCCACCGGATTTCGCTTGAAGAGATTAACAGCGGCTTTGACCTGATGAAATCCGGGCAAGCAATCCGCACGGTAGTGATATTCTAAAATCAAAAGGCCGGAGAGACGATATGTGTATCTCCGGCCTTTCTACTTTCGCTAAGTCGGAAGTTTATCCGATCAACACAGTCTTGGTGCTGACAAATTCCATGACGCCTTCGCGGCCGCCTTCGCGACCAAAGCCAGAAATACCAACTCCGCCGAACGGTGCGCCGACGTGCATATTACCCGTACCGTTAATCCCGACCGTTCCGGAATGAAGGTCACGGGCCAAACGGCGTGCGCGGCGCATATCTGCCGTTTGCACATAGTTGGTCAGACCATAAGCAGTACTGTTCGCGATTTCTACGGCCTGCTCTTCAGTATCGAAAGGAATGATCGAAAGCACTGGTCCGAATACTTCATTCTGTGCAAGGCTGCTTTGCGGATCGACATCCGCAAAAATCGTTGTGTCGACAAAAAAGCCATCGGCAAGCTCGCCGCCTGGACGTCCGCCACCCAAGACAAGACGACCAGCCTTTTCGGATTTTGCCTTTTCGATGATGCCACTCACTCTTTGCAAGGCGGCGTCGTTCACGAGCGGTCCTGCAAAAGTAGTTAATTCAAGTGGATCACCCGTAATATACTGCGAGACCACAGCAGTTACGCCCTCAACCACTTCGTCATAAACGCCACGCTGCACCAAAAGCCGAGTGGGTAAGGCGCAGCCTTGGCCTGTGTTGACAAGCGAGAATGTTGCGGAATATGGAATAGCCTCTGCCAAATTGGCGTCGTCAAACACTAAATTGGCTCCCTTACCTCCCAGCTCAAACAGGACAGGAACGAGGTTGTTTGCAGCCGACTGCATGATCTTCGTTGCTGTTGCGGGCCCTCCGGTGAAGCTGATTTTGTTAATGCCGGGGTGGGCCGAAATGGCCGCACCCGTTTCTGGGCCGCCGATCACAAGATTAAGCACGCCATCTGGCAGCCCTGCTTCTTTCGCCAGTTCAAGGAAGCGGATTGAAGTGAACGGCGTGAACTCTGCGGGCTTAAGGACGATCGTGTTGCCCGCTGCGAGTGCCGGTGGAATTTTCATCGCTAACGATAGTAAAGGTGCGTTCCATGTGATGATTATTCCGACTACGCCGAATGGTTCAGGTATCGTGTAAACGAAAGCCTCATCGCGGGCAGTATCGACAACAAGACCATCAAGCTTGTCTGCCCATCCAGCATAATAGCGTGTCCAATCCGATGCCATAGTGACAAACCGGTTTGCGCCAAAACCCATTGTGGCGCCGTTTTCGAGCGTTGAAATTGTAGCCAACTCTGAGCCATTTTCGATAAGTAATGCCGCGAGCTTTTCAAGAATTTCGCGACGACGCGGGCCGGGTGTGTTGCGCCAGCCCGGGGCTGCAGCGCGTGCCGCTGCGACAGCCGCATCGACCGAATCCGTTCCGGACAAAGGGATGCTGGCCTGCGCCTGTGCGGTGGCAGGATTGATATGGTCGAATGTTCCGACAGAGCCAACTGTGTAGCGTTCGCCGCCAATTACCGAGCTGACTACGGGCAGTATTTCTGCGGCCTTTTTGTGCCTGTCAATCAATGTCATATCTCTAATCCTTCATAATTTTGATCTTTAGAAAAAGAAAATCGCACGCATGCAATGGATTATCGTATTTCTTCTTGCATCAGTTCGGACAGCCGCCATGCCGCCGCCATTGTTGGAGCATTGGTGTTACCCGACGGCATTTCCCGAAAAATAGAGCAGTCGATCACCCTTAAGCCCTCGATGCCACGTACCCGGCAATGGCTATCTAGCACATCGGTTTCATCTGGACCCATTGCAGCAGTGCCGACAGTATGCTGCCCGCAGTTGCCAGTGGTTTTGTAAAGTTCCAGAATATCTTTATCGCTTTTCGCCCAGCTGGTTTTTTCGGTTTCGCCAACAACATAGGGCTTCAGCGCGTCCTGCTCCATAATTCTGCGGATGGCCCGTGTGCCCTCAACGGCGGTTTCGCGGTCGATATCGGCCTGATAAAATGCAGGGTCGATATCGAGCGGCGCATTCGGATCAGCCGACGTGATCAACGCATGCCCTTCGCTTTTTGGCCGAAGAATATAGGAATAAGTTTGCATGCCCGGCTCATTCTCAAATGCGATACCTTTACTGGTATCGCCCATCGAATATGGGTTGAACATAATCTGCGTATCTGGGCGGGTGGTCGCGGGATGCGCCTTTACAAAGGCGATGGCTTCTGCTGCACCGCGTGCCATTGGCCCTTTGCCGCGCACCATATAGTTTAACACATTGCCGAACAGTCGCGCGCCGCTATATTCTCGGTTATCGCTGTATTTCCAGTCGCGTAGTCGATAGTGCAGAGCCATAACATTATGCTCGCGGAGGCGGCGCCCGACATTTGGACTGTGGTGGATGGTTTCAATGCCAAGGCTTTGTAACAACGCACCATCGCCAATACCCGACAACTGTAGGATTTTTGGCGAAATCAGCGCGCCTGCCGACAATATGACTTCACGCCGCGCATACAAGGAAACCTCTTGGCCGTCAGTTACACCTACAACGCCCACTGCCTTGCCATTTTCGATCAACACGCGGTTGATGCGGGTACCGGTACGTATGGCTAGATTAGATCGCCCCTTTGCCTTGTCCAGTAACACCCGCGCCGAACTGATCCGGCGGCCGGATTTGTCGATGTTCCATTGTGCGTAACCAATGCCTTCCAGATCGGGACCGTTCTGGTCATCCTTGGTCCGCAGTTGCAGGCTGTTACCCGCCGCGATAGTTGCTGCCCAGAGAGCATTTTGGTTAGGGTTTGTGGTTATCGCAATCGGGCCGCCCGCGCCGCGATATTCGCTTTCACCCAAATTGTGATCCTCAAGCGCGCGCAGGCAGCGCAACATGTCTTTCCAGCCCCAACCTGGATTTCCTAAAGCCTCAAGGCCGTCATAGTCTTCGGCGACACCACGATTCCAAACCATGCCGTTTATCGCGCTTGACCCGCCCAGCATTTTGCCGCGAATCCATACTTGTGGGTTCACCATGGCATCGGGCCGAGGATTGGTTTGGTAAAAGTGCGCACGGACTGGATCGGCAATCAATTTGCCAAAGCCCTTAGGCATCCGGCTTAGCCAGTTATCACCGCCGCCCTCTTCAATCAGTATCACCGAATGGCGGCCATCTGCCGACAAGCGATCTGCAAGAACAGCGCCCGCCGAACCTGAACCGACGATGATATAATCAGCAACCGGGGTTATTTCCTCGGACTTTTGTGACATCCTATTTCTCTCCCGTACCCATTATTTATTAGAAAAAACTGTCTAGTATGGCAAGGGAGATAATTCCCATTTTTATCAAGTGAAGCTACTCGTCGATTGCTTCCTGCGATGCAAGATAAGCCTCTAAAACATATGGAATTTCTGTAATTATTGGACGTTGACGTGTGTCACGAACGTCCAAAGCAAACGATAGTGTTCCCGTGGAAATTGCATAGAGAACCTTTGCTACCTTTTGGCCACGTAGCTCCCCCAATCGGAGCGTAATGACTGACTCCAAGAGCTCCAAGAAAGTGTCGACAGCCTGGCCCTCATGTATTTGATGCAGTTCTAGTGCAAAAGGATTGGCAGAATAGTAGCGGATCGGCTTTCCAAATAGAGATTCGATCACTTCGGAGGCTGACATTTTTTGCCATTCACCCGTGTTTATGGCCACCACATTTTCCATCATATCATTCATGCAGGTGCGATGTTTTTCGCGTAACGTCTCCAGCAACTCATCTTTGTCACTGAAAAAGTGATACATCGAACCTATCGAAGACTTGGCACGTCGGGCTGTCGCGTGAAGTGTTAAGCCAGCGATTCCGGCTTCTGAAATAATCGCTGCCGCCGCGTTCAAAATTGTTTCGCGGCGCCTGATTCCGTTAGCCCGTTGGGGGGCACGCACTTTTGACGATAGAGGTTTGGTGATTGGCATAGTTAAAGCATATCGCATTTAGACGATTGGAAAGTCCAGTCTTGCATTGATGCATGTTCGTGGTTCACATATTCGAAACTATTATTGCCAGTTGAAATTGAGGGGCAGGGCATTGAAGACAAATAATAGATCTGCAACACGGAGGCGCGGGATATTCAGGCGTATGATTTTCTTGATACTCGCTATAACGGGTTTGGGAGTAGTCTCCTTAAGCAGCTTTCTTTATTGGCAGGGTGCCCAAACTCCGGATGTTTCGGGTGAATATGTTGCGCTTGGGAGTTCATTTTCAGCCGGCATAGGGCTTGGTCCCAGAATCGCCGGCAGCCCAGTTCATTGTTTTCGGACGGCGGGAGGTTATCCTGCGCTGGTCGCACAGAAAGCCGAGCTCCGGCTTGTTGATATGTCCTGTTCGGGTTCAACGACAAAGCATATTTTGTCTGGCGGGCAACTTCTGCTTGGTCCGCAATTGGCAGCAATTGGACCTGCAACGAAACTTGTTACTATTACATCGGGTGGCAATGACGTAGGCTATATCGGGGACCTGATGGCTGCGTCTGGTAATATGGGATGGTTCGGCGCTTGGTGGCATGGTGATATCAAGTCCGCCGATGCACGACCTTATGATGTCGTAACCGCTAATCTGAACGCGATCATCACCTCGGTCCGTCAAACGGCTCCGAGTGCTAAGATTCTCATCGTCAATTATCCTGCGATTATTCCGCCAATTGGAAGTTGCGCTGCATTAGGTATCAGCAAAGCGCAAGCCGCCATCAGTCGCGACCTTGCGCAGCAATTGGCACTGGCAACGAAGCGTGCAGCGGATGAGACTGGTGCGCAGCTTGTTGATATCGCAAAGGCCAGTATTGGGCATGACGTGTGTTCCAAAATGCCATGGGTTAATGGTGCTTCGGTGCAAACTGGAACGGCCTTTCATCCCAATGCCGTCGGTGCCGCAGCAACTGCGGATTTAGTTATAAAAGCATATTCGATGCGTGCCACAAATGGATCAGCTTTGTGACTATACCAACAATGCATAAGGGTTTTTGACGATGCCAACAGCAAAATCGTTGAACGGCATGATGCACATTGATGGCGGTACATTCACCATCGGCTGCGCGGACTTTTATCCCGAGGAATCCCCTGTTCAGCAGGCCGTAGTAAAGCCGTTCCTTCTGAATACTACGCCGGTTACCAATACCCAGTTCGCCGCATTTGTCGACGATACCGGCTATGTTACGTTGGCCGAGACCGTTCCGAACCCTGCTGACTATCCCGGTATTTTGCCCGAAATGATTGTTGCTGGATCGATTGTCTTTGCCGCGCCGCCAAAGGGACAGCCTTTTGGTCCGGAAAGCTGGTGGAACTATGTTCCGGGCGCAGACTGGCGCCACCCTTATGGACCGGAATATGGTTCCATTGCCCCTGACGATCATCCGGTGGTCCATATCGCTTACGGCGATGCGCTCGCATATGCACTTTGGGCGGGAAAACGCCTGCCGACCGAGGTCGAGTTGGAGTTTGCAGCACGCGGTGGGCTCAAAGGGGCGGCCTTTGCTTGGGGGGACGAGCTGTTTCCCGGCGGCAAGATGATGGCCAATTTCTGGTCTGAAGGTTTCCCTTTCAAACATCCGCAGCGCTCCCGGCCGCCCTACACGAGCCCAGTCACCCATTATCCCCCCAATTCATATGGCTTGTATGACTTGATCGCCAATGTCTGGGAATGGACATCGAGCGACGCGAGCGGGCCGGTTGGCAATAACAGTTGCTGCCATTCGGTTGACAGTCGTTTCGTACCCGCACCTGAAAGTCACAAAGTGCTGAAGGGCGGGTCTCATTTGTGTGCCCCCAATTACTGTCAGCGATATCGACCGGCTGCTAAATGGTTCCAGCCGGTTGATACCTCGACATCACATGTTGGCTTTCGCTGTGCGCAATCGGTTGATGACGACTGACTACCGCATCTGAAACGTTACCTTGCCGAGCGTTCCTGAAAAGGGCTGATCGGCGGAATAGGCCGAACTGACCGCGCTGCCACGGTCGACGCCCAAATCAAACGTCTCGGCCACACCGTAACCCTGAAGGGGCAGAGTGGTTGTCACTTGCTCCTGCAATAACACTTGATCGCCTGCTGAGATTGTCACAGTTACCAGTTCCGGTGTCATGGGCTTGAACGCTGGGCGATCGATCAGGACGGATAGCCGACTTGGTCCCACAGGCAATGTCGCTTTGGCTTTAACCGCCGTCTGCTGGCCTGAAAGATCGGTAAAGGTAACTGCGGGAATACCGTCGATCAAATAGGCCGCCATGCCGCCACTTGAACCGCCTGCCGCAAAAATCGGACCACTCTCATTGCCTGTCAACAGAGTGATCTCAGCTTCCATCTTGAACGGCCTTGCTGTCAAAGGTGGCATCGCGCCAAAGCCTATATTGCTCACCGCACCATCATAGGCCCACAGGCCCTTGCGCCGTGCCATTTCAGCCATGAAATTCTTGGCGCCAAAAGCGCGTGAATCGCCAAAGTTAGATATCGGACCGACGCCATACAGATCAGCCTGCGCATCAAAAAGCGTACTGAGCGCTTTTACCTTATCGGGATATTTAGCTGCTAGATCATGGGTTTGCCCTGGGTCTTTATCAACATTATACAACTCCCACGGTTCGTTAATCGGTCCACTTTGATTCATCCGCCACGGGTCAAGCCGATGCGATGTGACAATCGTCCAGCCATCGGACCAGAGCCCCTTATTTCCATATAACTCATAATATTGCGCCTTTGTGCGGTTCGGAGCGTCCTTTGCGTCCAGCGCATAACGCAAGCTTATCCCCTCCATGGGGGACTGAGCTACATTGTTGACCATTGTGGCAAGCGGCACCCGCGCTAGATCAAGAATTGTAGGGGCAACGTCGGCGGCGCCTGCGAACTGATGACGCACTTCGCCGCGCGCGGCAACGCCCTTGGGCCATGAAAGCACAAGCGGCACGCGAATTCCGCCTTCATGCGTGGTCTGTTTGAAATAACGAAAAGGGGTGTTTCCCGCCACCGCCCACCCGAAGGAATAATGGGGTTGTGTCTCGGGACCACCCCATTTGTCGATGAACTGCATGTTTTCTTCAGCCGAAGGATAATGGCCATTCATGAACAGCGTTTCATTGTGAGTGCCGTGATAGGCGCCTTCGGCGCTCGCACCATTGTCGGACGTGATTGCAATGATAGTGTTGTCGAATTCTCCTCGGGTCTCCAACGCGTCAAGGATCCGGCCAAATTGTTCGTCCGCATGGCTCAGGGATGCGGCAAACACCTCCATTTGTTTTACATAGAGGCGTTTCTGATCGGCACTTAAGCTTTTCCATTCAGGCATGCCATCAGGCCGAGGAGCCAGCTTTGCACTTTTCGGCATCATACCCTTTGCGATTTGGTCTTTCAGGATTGTCTCACGGGCGACGTCCCAACCCATATCGAACTTGCCCTTATAACGGTCAATCCATGCCTTCGGCGCGTGGTGAGGGGCATGGGCGGTACCGGTCGCAAAGTAGATAAACACCGGAGGAGCAGTCTCCCTGACGCTTCGGGCTGATAAAAGCTTGATTGCTTGATTGGCCATATCATTATTCAGGTGATAATCGGTTGTGCGGGGCGTGCTAATGGGGCTTGTTCCATCGATTAGCACAGGTGACCAATTATCAGCGTCGGCCGCAATAAAGCCATAAAATTTATCAAAGCCTTGGCCAGTTGGCCAACGCGTAAATGGTCCTGCCTGCGTCATTTCACCGCTGGGCATATGATCCCATTTACCAAGAGCAAGCGTCAGATATCCCGCCGCTCTTAAGTTCGCGGCAATCGTGCCATCCTCGGCTGGAACTTTGGCGTCATAGCCTGGATGGGGCAAGGTCGCGCCTGCATGGCCACCCATATGCACGCTATGCGGATTACGACCTGTTAGCATGGCTGCCCGGCTCGCCGAACAGATGGGTGGAGTGCGGTAATTGGCAAAACGAACGCCCTTTTGTGCAACGCGGTCGATATTAGGTGTCTGTACCAGTCCGCCATAAGAGGAAAGCTGCGCAAAGCCGACATCATCCATCATCCAAATAAGAACATTCGGTCGTGTTTCATTAGCCGGAGCTGGCTGTGTGTGACCTGAATCCTGCATCTGCACTTGCGCAAGCGCAGATGCATCTATCGATGCCAATATTGCCAATGTTATCATCGGCCGATATGCCCAACTTCTCATCTTGCTTCTCCTGATCTCGTGCTTACATCGTTGACGTTGCCCTGCGAGCCTCTTTTTTTGCTTCGATTACGGATGTCGCTGCAGCCAAAGCGTCCACAAACTGGCTTTCACCTTCATCATTTTCCAGGGCGAGTTTATCGATCTGTTTGATCGCGGCGAAGATCAAAGCCGAAGAAAGGAAGATGCGGTGACCGAAGCTCTTGGTTCCATTGCCATTCGCTCCGTTTAGCATTTCGCGCAGAATTTGTGCTGTCACCGGATAGTCGCTGTCCAATGATGTGCGAATATCAATCAGGTTTGCACGCGACAATTCGTCGACAAAGGCTGCATAGCTGCGTCGACCCTCTGCATTGCGTTGTTCGAAAAATGGACGATATAAGGCTTCAACCAAATCTGAGACAGGAGGCGCGCGATGGCGGCCCCTTGCTTCGGCCAAAAGCTCTGTTCGCCGCTGCTCTATCCCAGGCAGGCGGTGGTTAATAACCGCCTGCAACAACGCGTCTTTACTCCCAAAATGATAGGCAACAACACTGCTGTTGGCCGAACGACTAGCTTTTACGATTTGCCGGACTGAAGCCCCATGCACGCCATATTCGGCAACCATATTTTCCGCACATTCGATCAATAGCGCCCGTGTACTGCGCCCGCGAGGATCATCAACTCTGCCTGCGAACCCAGTAACAGATCCAATTCTGCGCACGTTTGACCTAATTCCTAAAATAGCATAATTAATTTAATAATATTAAATATATGCCAGTTCGCAAATTTGTCCACCAACTATTTTGAAAAGCCCGCACCAGATTGGAGACTGGGCTATGAAATGAGTGAGGCAACGATGTTGAGGACACACAGATTTTAAGTTGCATTCCAAAAATTTGCAGGGAAGGGATGTCGGGATTATGGATTTGTCGAAGGAGGACGAATATTTATGACGTATGAAACAATTACCTTAGATGTGGCCGATAAGATCGCGACAATCACACTCAACCGTCCGGAGCGCATGAACGCTTGCTCGCTGGAAATGGCGGGTGAAATTAACGACGCGCTTGCCAGTGGTATAGAAGACGCACGTTGCCTCGTTATTACAGGCGCAGGCCGCGGTTTTTGTTCAGGTGCCGATCTATCAGCGCGCGGCGCGCGTTCAATTTCAGGCGGTGAGGGTAGTTATATTGCGCTTACCCGTCATTATAACCCGCTGATGATTAATCTGGCGCGTCTGCAAATCCCTATTATCACTGCCATAAATGGTGCAGCTGCTGGGGTAGGCTGCTCAATCGGGCTGTGCGGTGATTTTGTCATAGCTGGTAAATCAGGCTATTTTCTTCAGGCTTTCGTCAACATCGGCCTTGTGCCAGACGGCGGCGCATCTTGGATGCTTCCACGCTTGGTTGGCAAAGCCCGTGCGACCGAAATGATGATGCTCGGTGAGAAGATTAGCGGAGAAAAGGCCGCGGATTGGGGTATGATCTACAAATGTGTTGAAGATGAAGCGCTTCAGGCCGAAGCCCGCGCTCTTGCAACCCGCCTCGCCAATGGTCCAACGGTGGCTTATGCGGTGACACGCAAAAATATCCTGACCGCGCTGGAAAACTCCTACGCCGAACAATTGCTTGCCGAAGCCGAAGGACAGCGCATCGCTGGCAGTTCACTAGACGCGGCAGAAGGCTCGAAAGCCTTTGTTGAAAAGCGCAAAGCCGCGTTTACGGGGCAGTGATCGGGGGACTGGCCGAGATTGGGCCATCGTTGTGGCGCACCATCATAACGATGGTGATCCCTGATGGGTTCCAACCAGCGACCTGATGATTAGCTGATGCAGGGTAGCCTCGAATGCAGAGAACCCCAGCGCTGCGTGAAGAGCATACGTGGGCAGAGCGCATCATTCCCTTGCGCCTTTCGCTCGAGCAGGGATAGAAGCGTCCAAAGGCGCGGCGGCGTGGAACGATAGGGGAGCGAATTTGGGCATGGTCGAACAAACTGCCGATGGCCAACTTCACGGTCACCCCAAGGGCCTGTACTATCTGTCCTTTACCGAAATGTGGGAGCGCTTTTCCTTTTACGGAATGTCTGCGCTGCTGACGCTTTACATGGTGAAAGAGCTACTGCTGCCGGAAAATGCGGTGCAGGTGATTGGTCTCGCCGCTCTCCGCAATATGTTCGAATTTCGCGGGCCGATGAGCGATGTGGCGTTTTCGGCAATCATTTATGGCTGGTATGCGGGCCTTGTCTATTTCACGCCTATGGTTGGGGGTTGGGTTGCCGACCGTATACTGGGTGCAAAGCGCACGGTGATGATTGGTGTACTCCTGATGAGTGCTGGGCATGTGGCCATGTCCTTTTATTCAACCTTTCTGTTCGCGCTGTTGCTGCTGATCCTCGGGTCTGGATTTCTCAAGGGGAATATCTCCGCGCAGGTCGGCGCGCTGTATCCTCGGTCTGATGAGTCCATGCGCTCGCGGGGATTCACCATTTTCTCGACCGGGATTTGCATTGGTGCTGCAAGTGGGCCGCTGGTGACTGCGCTGGTTGCCGCTATCTATGGTTGGCACGCAGGGTTTGCAGTTGCCGCAGCTTTGATGTTGATTGCTCTCGTCGCTTACATTTTGGGCCAGCGGCATTTGCCTGATGACCGCCCAGTGGCCCGCAAACGGGAGAAGGCGCCCGTCATGACCGCTGCCGAACGGAAACGTGTGGCGGTGCTTTTGCTCGTTATTGCGCTGACCATACCCGCTGAAATTGCCTATCCGATGGTATGGAGCATCGGCATATTGTGGGTCGATCAATATGTGAACTTGGCCACGTCGCTTGGCGCGGTGCCATCGAGTTGGTTTGCATCAATGGACTCGATTGGCGCCATTCTTGCCGCGCCCGCGTTGATTGCATTCTGGGCATGGCAGGCCAAGCGTGGCCGCGAGCCAAGTAGCGTTACCAAAGTAGGTATTGGAACATGCATTATTGCCATTGCCGCACTTCTTTTTGCTTATGGCAATTTAGGACTGAGTGAACCGGATAGTGTGGGCGCGGGGTGGGCTATCGCCGGCTGGCTGATCATGGGGTTGGCCTGGATGTATTATTGGCCAACGACGCTGGCCATTGTTAGCAGGGCCGCGCCTGCGGGGATGGGCTCTTTCCTGATGGGAGTTGCGTTCCTGTCTCCCTTTGTCGGACATGTGCTCGCGGGATGGGTTGGCAGCTATTTTGACCAAATGCACCCGTCCGTTTTCTGGGCGATGGATGCCGGCATCGCGTTTGTAGGCGGCATGCTCATTTTGCTGTTCCGCAAGCGCCTTCAAGCTGCGCTGGACCCTGATCTTGCGCCGTAATAGTGCCGCGTAATTCCCTTATTCTAATTCTGTGCCGGAATGCGTGGCCGCTTTAAGAAATGCGCGCGCCCTGGCCATCATAAAGGCTTCATCAAAGTGACTTGCTGTAGACCCCGTTCCGACCCCTAGTAGCCTTTAACGTTCGTTAGTGGGCATGAACTTCTAACTAGGAGTTCTTTCATGCGCCGTTTGTCATTACTTGCTATTTTATTGTCCTCAACCACAATACTGCCCGCCTTTGCCCAAGGTGTGCCGACAAATGAGGCTTCGAGAGAAGACGAAATTATCGTTACGGCCCAAAAGCGCGAAGAACGTCAGATTGATGTCCCATTAACGATTACCGCGGTTACGGGAACACGCTTGCGCGAAATTGGCGTTAATGACCTAGACGAGCTTTCAAACTATGTCCCTGGGCTCAACATCCAGGAGCAGAGTGCGAACAACCCTGGCATCGTTATTCGTGGTATTACATCTGACTCCGGCTCTGCCCAGCAAGGCGCGCGCGTTACGCTTTATTATAACGGCGTTGATATCTCTCGTTCGCGCGGTTCTTATCAGGACATATTCGACATGGAGCGTATTGAGGTGGTCAAGGGACCACAAGCGACCCTCTTTGGCACCGCCTCTGCGGTCGGCGCGATCAGCTTGATCTCCGCGCGGCCAGAAGATGGCTTCAGCGGCGAATTGGGCGGCACATATGGTAACTTCAATCAACATTCAGCCACTGGGTTTATCAACGCAGGCTCGGAAAAGGTCGCTGGACGCGTTGCCTTTGCCTACAAAAAGCGTGACGGTTATGTAAACAATTTGGCTGCCAGCCAAGACGACTTATACGCTCAAGACCAGTTTGGTACGCGCGGTTCGCTGCGGTTTAAACCCAGTGACGCGTTTACCGCCGACTTGATCCTTACCTATGACCGTCAGCGGAATTCAGGCACACCCTTTATCTCCCTTACGTATCCAACCGCGTCGGGCGCGCCCAACGCTTTTGGCGATGCAGCCCTTGGCGGCACACCCAACGCACTCCGGGATCTCGGGCTGAGCAAACTTGGTCTCAAGCGCGATGTCTATGATGCCAATCTGACGGTCAACTGGGATATCGCAGATGATTGGGTGCTCACTATGGTCAACGGCTACCGCAAGTTTGACTCGCTAGAAGTGTTTGATGCGGATGGCACAGCTGCCGAATATCTTGAGTTCGCTGAGCTTGCCCAAGGTGACCAGTTTAATCAGGAAACCCGTTTCTCCTACAACAGCGACAAATTCCGCGGGTCGTTCGGATTTAACTACTTCCACGAAAACGGGGTGCAAAACGTACCCTTCTCAACGAATGAAAACACGTTTTTTGCTTGCCTCACCGCAACCGCCGCAACGCGGGCGCAGTGCGTAGCTCCAGATGGTAGCGTTCCTGCCGCCGCCAAACCGCGCATCGACTATCGGTCATTCTTCGAAAATCAGGGCCGTAACACCAGCTATTCCATGTTTGCCGACGGCACGTGGATCCCGACGCCAAGTCTCGAGATTACAGCAGGTGTTCGCGTGCAGATAGAAAAACGACTCTCAGGGTTCCGGGCTGGCGTGCCGCGTTCGGGATTGACCGGGGGCGCGTCAGTTGTACCCGGACAAGTCGATACGGCAGGGCAGACATTCAAGTCTGAGGATAGTTATGCCGACGTGCTTCCGCGCTTTAACCTGCTGTATAAATTCTCGGACAATTTCAATGCCTACGCCACCGTATCAAAAGGACGCCGCTCGGCAATCGTCAATGTCTCTGCGCGCTCTACATCAGGTGGCCCCGTTGCCAATATATCGCCAGTTCTAGAGGAAGTTCTCTGGAACTATGAGCTCGGGGTAAAGGGCACTGTGGGTATCCTTTCAGGATCAATCGGTGTTTACTATCTGACATATGATAATTTTCAGGTGAGCATCATCATCCCACCAAGCATTGTCGGCGTAACGCAAAGCGCAGGCACGGCGACAAACAAAGGCGTTGAGGCAGAAGTTAATGTCCGCCCAACATCATGGCTGACAATGTTCGCCAACGGCGCTTACATTGATGGTGGCATCGACAACCGAGCAGATATTGCGGCAAACTTCCGCGGTGCCAAATTCCGGTTGCAGCCTGACTATCAGGCATCGGCAGGTTTGATCATTGATGCTCCGCTCGGTAACGTTAATGTGTTCGCAACGCCTAGCATCACGTATCGCAGCAAGCTGTATTTCGAAACGCCTAACCTTGAAGCGCGGAGCCAAGGACCGGTTACGCTCGTCAATATCGTCGGTGGCGTTCGGTTCGCCGATAATCGCTACGAAATCTCTGCCTTTGCGCGCAACATTTTCAACAGTCGCTACTTGCTCGACGCCGGAAACACCGGGGGAGCCTTTGGCATCCCTAGCTTTATCCCCGGTGAACCACGGTTCTATGGATTGAAAATGAGCGCAAAATTCTGAAGCGTGATAAAATAGGAACGATCACGCTTGTGCTGTAGATTTCGAAAAACGCTTGGCCAGTGCAGACGCTGGCCAAGCGTTGCATTTGCCGGAACACAGGAGGGGTGGGCCAAGGATTGGCTAATCACTCTCAAAGTGCTCTAACCAATTCTCGCGCCTTGGCGGATCAGTTCCTGTTGCACAGCGCTGATATCAACGTCACAAAAATCCCGGTCCGACTTGACCGCCAACGCGGCTGCAACGCCGGCGCCTTGCCCTGAAACCGCGCAGCACATCATGTTTCGTACGGCCGCATGGCTGACCTTGTCGCCACCAATCACGCGGCCGGCGGTAATCAAATGCTTCACACTCTTGGGCAACATCGACCGGTAGGGCAGATGGAAATAGCGGCCTGTAGTTGGTAAAATAAGATAGCCGTAGCCGTCGATAAATTCCGGGAAGATGCCAATGCTATCGTCAAACCGGCCTTGTTCCATCACGTCGTCTGCCGTCATATTGTACACCGCATCAATCTTGCGCGTATCGCGAATGCCGAGCGTCATACCGAAGTTTCGTAGCTTGGCCTCCTCACAGCCGGGCATGAACGCCTGCAACGCCGCAATGGCATGCATCGCCTGCTTACGCCCTGCCATCTCGCCATGCGTTAGCGCATCGGGGTTGGTACCGTCGAGATAGAGGTGGCACATGTTGAGATAGGTCAGGTCCCCCTGATCCGAGACTGTACCCCAAGTGCCCGCCATTGTTTTCACGCTGTCTGGGATCAGCCCTGCTTCCAATGCCTTTTGAAACGGCTTACGCAAAAAGGGCGAAAACATCTCATCCTCTTTGCCGCTGGTGATCACTTCCCACTCACCACCCACAGCCCAGTCACCATAGGTCTGCGGGTCGGCCTTTACGGCGTCAATAAACCGGGTCTTATTGACGCCGCACATCGAAAACATGACCGAGACGGACATCATCTCGTCGACCGGATGCATATGCGTCGGGGCCCCGGCCCGGTGGGCAATGTCGGCATCTCCCGTTGCGTCAATCACGCGTTTGGCGAGGATAGCTTCTCGTCCCGCCTTGCTCTCCACAATCACGCCGCGGATCGTGTTTCCGTCCATGATCGGCGCAACGCATAATCTGTGGAGCATCGGGATGACGCCTGCTTCTTCCACCAGCGTGTCTGCTACAAATTTGAAGGCTTCGGCATCCAGACTGTGGCTGATGGATTGGGGCTCAGGCATGGCTGCGCCCATCAACTTTGCGCGGTCTTCGAACTCACGTCCGATGCCTTCACTGTCGATGGTTGCCGGATGCCGATACCAAGCAAAACCCTCGACCCCAACTTGGGTGATATTGCCGCCGAAGCAGCCATAACGTTCCAGCAACGTCGTTTCGACGCCCGCCCGCGCCGATGCCAACGCGGCGGCAAGGCCGCCAGGGCCGGAGCCAATGACAAGGACATCCGTCTGGCGGATTACATCAATTTTGCGAGCGGGTTCGAGGATAGTATTCATCATCTCTGGGCAACTTCCCAATTTGGCGCGACATAAAAAGGCGCGTTGGACGGGGCAAGCATTGGCTTTCCAAGGATGTGATCGGCGCCCTTTTCACCAATCATGATCGTCGGCGCATTAAGATTGCCTGTGGTGATGGTCGGCATAACGCCGCTATCGACAACGCGAAGTCCTTGGACACCGATGACGCGCAATTCAGGGTCTACGACCGCCATTGGATCACGCGGGCTGCCCATCTTGCATGTGCAGCTGGGATGTAATGCGCTTTCAACATGTTCGGCAATGAAGGCATCAATCTGCGCATCGGTGACAGTGTCAGCGCCGGGCTGAATTTCACGTCCACGGAATGGCGCAAAGGCCGGTTGTTGAAAAATCTCGCGGGTCAGCCGCACACAGGCCCGCATCTCCGCCCAGTCGTCGGGATGGCTCATATAATTGAACAGGATTTTGGGCTTGTCGTGCGGGTCTGCGCTTTTGAGCGTCACTGTGCCTCGGCTTTTCGAGCGCATGGGGCCGACATGGGCTTGAAAGCCATGTTCGGTTGCCAGCGACGATCCGTCATAATTGATTGCCATTGGAAAGAAATGATATTGGACATCAGGATATTTTATACCCGCACGGCTGCGGATAAAGCCGCAGCTTTCAAACTGGTTTGACGCCCCCAAGCCTGATCGACCAAATAGCCATTGCGCGCCGACCATCGCTTTACCGAGAAGATTTGCCTTGCCGTAAAGAGTGATGGGTTGGGTGCAGGCCATTTGAAAATAGAATTCCAGATGATCCTGTAAGTTTGCGCCGACACCGGGGCGGTCAGCGCGCACTTCTATGCCATTCGCTTGTAACTCGTCTGCGGGGCCAATGCCGGAAAGCTTGAGCAGCTGCACGGAATTGATAGGGCCGCCCGACAGGATGACTTCGCGCGTAGCGTGCAGCTGATGCATCTGCCCCGCTTGTTCATATTCCACGCCAACCGCGCGCGTGCCTTCAAACAGGATGCGCGTGACAAGCGCCTGTTCAATAACTGTCATATTGGGCCGCTTACGGGCTTCGTAAAGATAGGCCTTGGCCGCCGAACAGCGCGTGCCGTCACGCACCGTCATATCCATTCGGCCAAAGCCTTCTTGGGCATAGCCATTATAGTCTTCGGTCAGGGCATAGCCCGCCTGTTGCGCGGCATCGAGCCACGCCTGATGCAGCGGGTTGTCGAGCGGGCCATAGCTGGTCGACAGTGGACCATCGCCGCCCCGATACTCGTTGCCTCCTTCGGCGCGGCCTTCGGCGCGTTTGAAATAGGGTAAAACGTCGGCATAGCCCCAACCGGTGGCGCCCTCATCCTCTTTCCAGCGTTCAAAATCGAGCGCGTTGCCGCGGACGTAGACAAGTCCGTTAATCGAAGAGGATCCGCCTAGACCCTTGCCGCGCGGGCAGTTCAGGCGTCGGTTATTCAAATGCGGCTCCGGCTCGCTTTCATAGCCCCAGTTCCAACGCTTGGTATTCATGGGATAGGCAAGCGCTGCTGGCATCTGAATGAAGATTGAGCGGTCACTGCCGCCATATTCAAGCAATACCACTTGATGCGTGCCATCGGCACTCAACCGGTCCGCCAGCACACAACCGGCAGACCCTGCACCGACGATGATATAATCGGCAGCCTCAATAAGGGGCATCGATTGGCTCCATCGCAATATAGACGCTCTTTAACTGGGTATAATGTTCAATCGCCGCTTTGCCATTTTCGCGGCCAAGACCGGACTGCTTATTGCCGCCAAATGGCATTTCAATAGGCGTAATATTGTAGGTGTTGATCCAGCAGGTGCCTGCCTCCAGCGCCGCGATAACACGGTGCGCGCGGGGCAAGTTATTCGTAAAAATACCTGCAGCCAGACCAAAATCTGTATTGTTGGCCCGCGCAATAACCTCTGCTTCATCTTCAAAATCGAGCACTGCCATCACGGGGCCGAAAATCTCTTCGCGGACGATGGCCATCTCGTCAGTACAGCCGGCGAAGATCGTTGGTTCGACAAAGGACCCCTGCGCAAGATTTCCATTTATCACCCGCTTGCCACCGGTCAGCAGGGTTGCGCCCTGCTGCTGACCAAGCGCAATATACCTCAGTACTTTTTCCATATGCGCCGGAGAAATCAGCGCGCCCATTTGGGTTGCGGGATGGAGCGGATCGCCAATCACTATCGCCTCAGTGCGCGCCTTCAGTTTTGCAAGAAACGCATCACGGACATTTCTATGAACAAATACCCGCGTGCCGTTGGTGCAAACCTCGCCCGCAGAATAGAAATTTGCGAGCAGAGCGCCGGAAACGGCTTCGTCGAGATCTGCGTCCTCGAAGACGATCAGCGCGGATTTTCCGCCAAGTTCAAAGGTCACATATTTTAGCGTGCCTGCCGCATCGACCATAACCTTTTTGCCAGTACCGACTTCGCCTGTCAGCGACACTTTGGCAATGCCGGGATGCAGGCTCAGCAAGCGGCCGGTGTCTGCCTTGCCTTGCACCACTTGGAATAGTCCATCCGGCAGGCCAGCATCGCGATAGGCCTTTTCCAGCTCAATCGCGGTCAGCGGGGTAAGCTCGGCCGGTTTGAAGATCATAGCGTTTCCGCAAGCCAGCGCTGGTCCGGATTTCCAGCATGCGATCTGGATGGGGTAGTTCCAAGCGCCAATGCCAGCGACCACACCCAAGGGTTCGCGCCGGGAATAGCCGAATGCACCCGTGCCAAGATCATGATGTTCACCTGCTATCGTCCGTGCAAGGCCAGCATAATATTCGATGCAATCCGCGCCGGATAGAACATCCACAGCAATTGTTTCTTGAATGGGCTTGCCTGTATCTTGCGTCTCAAGTCGGGCGAGCGTTTCGTTGCGCTCAACAAGCAGCGCAGAAGCGCGGTGGAGGATACGCCCACGTTCCACACCTGGCGTTTTTGCCCACAGTTTTTGTGCTTCGGCCGCGCGACACACAGCATTGTCGACCTCTGCCTGTCCGTCTATCCGGATCGTCGCAAGCAGTTGCCCTGTCGCCGGGTTGATCGTGTCAAAATGCGATGCAACCGGCAAAGGTCGAGGGGATTCTAAATTTCGCGCGATGAAATCAAAGATAAGATCCCGCGCTAAGCCGTTTTGTAATGCCCCGCCGCCATTCATCGCTGCGCGCAGCCAAACGCCATCAATCATCGCGGCTATGGTGTCCGCCATGGGCGATACATCACGCGCATCGACCAGCTGACGCAAATCAAATTTCAGGTTGGACAACATGCGCTTTTGATGCGCGCGCTGCACGCGGGCAAGTTGCGGCACATGCAGGGCCTGCCCCCAAAAGGACAGCCAAATCCGGGCACTATCCTCCGCATATACATTATGCCCCAGATGCGAATCCACCAGTGCCTCTATGCGCGCACGCGGCCCCGCAGCAAGCCCGATGCGCACTGTTGCCTGATTGTTCAGCTGACGCACCACGGATCGGAAGGCAGCTTCGAGAAGGGCTTCTTTACTGCCAAAATAATGCACAATCAGCGCGGCCGAGACATGTGCTTGTCTCGCCACCTTATTGAACGTGAATTCAACTATTCCATATTCAGCTATAACAACGATTGCCGAAGCAATAATATTTTGGTGACGCGCGTTAGAATGTCGGGGCATAACATAGGTGTATCAAATATTGAACGTTGATTCAATAGCGACTGCAGATCCACGCCACCGTACTAGAAAAGGCTTTGGACCGGAGCCATTCTCGGCACATTATACGTGGCGTGAGAGGAAGGCTCCGGTAATGGCTAACAACATGACCCCAACATCACTGCGCGCTTAGTTCGCCCAATAGACATATTCCTGATCCTTCTTCCATTGGGCGTTGAGCGGAACGTCGATCCGGATCGCGCCCTCGAGTAGGCCGGGCCATAATGGCGTGGGTAAACCTGCATTTTGTGCATCGATCAACTTACGCAGTTCCGCCACGCGTGCGGGTTCCTTGGCGGCCAAGTTGATTTGCTCGGTTGGGTCGGTGGCGAGGTTGAACAGCCATGCCTTTTCGGGACGTTTGGAAATTTGCAATTTCCAGTCGCCCGCGCGGACAACGCGGTAATGCCCCGAACGCCAGAAGGTGATGTCGCGTTTTGGCCCCGTGCCAAATAGATTGAAGCTGTCCATCTTGCGATCACTGGGTAGGCTTGCACCAGTTGCCGCTGCAATCGTTGCAAACATATCGAGATGCTGGGCGACATCGTTGCGCACGGTACCCGGCGTGATTCTGCCGGGCCAGCGCATCAGCATCGGTACATGGATGCCTCCTTCGAAGAAGGTGCCTTTATACCCGCGATAGGGCGTGTTGTGGTCCTTTATGCCTGTGTACCACGCGCCGCCATTGTCGCTGGTAAAGATAACCAGCGTATTGTTGTCGAGGCCTGTATCCTTCAGTTTTTGCAGGACATCGCCAATCCGCCGGTCAAGTTGGCGCATCATCGCGCCATAGACGCGCTGGGTATGATCCTTAATCTGCGGCAGAGCGTCATAATCCGATTTCAGCGCCTGCAATGGTGTGTGTGGTGCATTATAGGCGAGGTACATGAAGAAGGGCCGGTTCTTGTTTGCGTCAATCGCGGCCAGTGCATTGTCGGTGAAATAGTCAGTCAGATGGCCTTTGGGACGAAAGCGCTGACTGTCCCCCCAATAGATGGCATGCGGAAGATTTGCCCATAAAAAGCGATCGATGGGATCCCATGGCAACTTTGCATTGACGACTTGAGGGTCATCTTCAGCCATAAACAAATCTCCACCCGCACGCATGCCAAGACTTTCGTCAAAACCCTGTGACGTTGGCCGCAATGGTTTGGCTTCACCCAGATGCCATTTGCCGATGTGGATATTATGATACCCCTTGGCTTTCAGTATCTCGGGCAACATGATTTCCGCATTGGGCACCCCCATGTCGGCATAAGCGGGCAGGTCGTGGTTCAGTTCTTTATGATAGATGGTTGGATAAGGCGACGTGCCGTTGTTATGCGCCAGGCTTGAAACAAAAGCCGCTGGAACGGCGGTAAATTCAAAACCGAACCGCGTCGGATAACGCCCCGTCATCAAGGCCGCGCGCGACGGCGAGCAGGTGGCGTTGGCGGCATAGCCATTGGCAAAGCTGACACCCTGTTTGGCAATCGAATCGATATTGGGGGTGGGCACTGCGCCACCGGCAACGCCGCCGCCGTACAGCGAAATGTCGTTCATCCCCAGATCATCGGCGACAATCAGGATGACGTTGGGCGGACGTTTGCCTGCGGGTGCCACCGCAGGGCCTTGCGCCCATTCAATTGGACGATTTTCGGCAATGGGTTCAACCCATTCGCCAATGATACCGGGCAGATAGATTTTATACTGCTGAAAACCCAAATAGCCCGCGCCGATCAATAGAACTAAGGCCCCGATCCATGTGCGTTTTTTCATACAGAAATCTCCGGTTGGTGTAGGCTCGAGCGCCGCACTGAAAGCCACAGAAACAGCAATATAACGGGTAGAAAAACTAGGCTGCTATAATGTTCGGGCGGGTGATGGCCGTTGACGGGTATATGCTTTATCCAACCCGACCAGCTGAGCAACAGGCGCTCAATGAAAGACACAATAAGAAACAGCGGCACCAATGCGCGGTAGCGCAAAGCGACAACCAGCGTGACGATGCCATGTGCAATCTGAGTTGCCCCCGCCCACGCAAACATGCCGAAAATCATTGTGGGATTATGGCTGAGATCCAGCCCTGCAATAACGCCCGCGCCACCGTCGGGCAGGAAACTGTGGATCATCCCCGGAACGATCCATACGATACCATATAATGCCAAAAACCACGCAGAGTAGCGCGAGCCATGATACTGCTCGTTGTTACTCGGAGGTAGGAAAACGCTCATCCTGCAAAGCCCGTAAGGGCAATAGATGCCAATGCCTTTATCCATGTGAGTGTGCGCATTCCCAATATCTTCCCAATCCTCACTTTATTAATCGATATCCCGTCCGGCAAAAAACATGATCGCCCAGCCACTTGCCATCAAGACTCCTGCAATAGCGGTCATCCAGTTGGCCAAACCCCAAAAATCCAACGCGACGCCATAGTGAAGCAACGCAAACAAAAGCGATCCGCCCAGTAAGAAGGCCGGGGCGTGCCGCGCGGAACTGGCCCCGACATTCATAAAAGTGGCGCAAGCTATGCTGGCCATGCTGTGCATGAATTGAATTTGGGCGCCGAGGCGCACGAGCGCGGACATATGCTCAGACAGATGAGTGGAGAGAATAAGTGCGGTAATCGATATAAGAGCATTGATCGTGGCAAGCCGCATCCATGATCGCCGTGTCCAGCGCATTATTTGTGGCTCTGTCGGTCGCACATTCATCCTGCGCTTGTCAGCAGTGCAATGTGTGTCAGCGCCGCAAGCAGAGCCAGAACCAGCGCGACAGTTACCCGCGGACTGAGATAAAAAGACACAATGCGCTGCGTGGGGAACGAGAACGTAGCAAGCGTACCGAGTAACTTATCGGAATGACCTTCGGTAAATAGGGGGTCCATCACCAGCTTCATCATGTCGCGGCGACTGCGGTAGCGCATCAGGCCAAAGATCGTCCAGTCGGGATCCGCCTCGGTGTTCCACGCATCAATATAGCCGCCAACCTTGCGTCCGACCATGCCGGGATGGCCGCCCGTGCGGAACAGAACCGATATGAAGCGTTTCGAATAGCGCTTGAGCAGGTCAAAGCCTTGAACCATTTGCCCCGTTTTTGGGTCCTCAACCTGCTCCATCTGCGCCTTGACCAGATTGAGCATGACAAACTCGCGGCCGTCATCGGCTTCAAGGAAAGCCCGCATAACATCCGCGCGATTGCCTGTGCCCTCGAAACGACCCGCCACTTGTGCCAGAAACGCATCAATCTCGGCAGGTTTCAGCGGACCGGACCAATTGTCATACCAGAGCCGAAATATGCCATAAGCGAGCAATGCGGTGCCCCAGATTATCCATGTAGTCATGTCTTTAATTGCTCCTTTTCTTGGCGCGCTCGGCATCGCGCCGCGCCTTTGCGGCCTTCTGGCAGGCGGGTGATGTTTTTTTGATATTCTTGATCAGACAAGCGCGGACATTTTCGCGGTTAAACGTTCTCAATTCTGCGGAGCAATATTTAACGATGTCGGGCATGCACGCTTCGCGCACATTGTCTTGCGCCGACACGGGAACGGCAGAAAGAAGCAGGGCAGACGCCCCCAAAATGAGCACTATTCTTGGCATCTTTATCCTCATTCTTCCCAAATAGCTTGGCGGAATGTTATTGGCATTAATTGTGCCAAAATATATTTGCAATCGCTTTTGTCGCTTGCGCCGGCGCCTATTTGCCGCAAAACAGGGGTCTATGACCAACGTATCGTATAAAATGACATCACGATCGGAAGTGCCACTGACTGATGGTCGGCGCGAACGAAGCCGATCCAGCCGGAGTAAGATTGTCGCAGCGATGCTCGATCTTGTCGGTAAAGGTGATGTTGCACCAAGTGCTGCGCGGGTTGCGGAGGTGGCAGGCGTCGGTCTCCGTTCGGTTTTTCGACACTTTGACGATATGGATGAACTTTACCGCGAAATGGGCGAGGTGATTGAGGCGCAGGTCATGCCCATCATCCTCCAGCCGCCAACGGGCGCTACTTGGCGGGAAAAGCTGTTCGACATCGCTGATCGTCGAGCGATGGTTTTCGAAACCATTCTGCCTTATCGGATTTCAGCCAATCTCAAACGTTTCCAGTCGCCCTATCTGATGCAGGACTATCGCCGGATGCTGCGGCTCGAATCTGATACCATTAGGTCATATTTGCCAGCGACGGTAAAGGCCGATGTTGCGGGTACCCATGGTCTAAATGTCATCCTGAGCTTCCAGACATGGCGGCTGCTGCGGCATGATCAGGAATTGCCTTTTGAGGATGCCAAGTCTGTTGTGCGGCGTTTGCTCGGCGATGCTATGACCGGAATGCCGGAGGATTGATGCAGCGCTTTGGCTTTGCTCTAGCTCTGCTGCTGTTGTCTGCTTGCGGTGATGCATCTGGGCCGCCCAAAACAGTCTGCACTGGCCAGTCCGGCAACAAGATGTTGTGGGTACCCAGCGGCAGTTTCGTGATGGGTGACAATCCGCATTACGCTGAAGAAGGCCCTCCGCAGACCGTTACGGTCAAGGGCTTCTGGATCGACGCGTATGAAGTGACCAACGCCGAATTCGCAACCTTTGTAAAGGCGACGGGTTACAAGACCATGTCGGAACGTAATCCACCCAATCTGCCCAATGCGCCGCCAGAAATGCTGGTGCCTGGTTCAGCTGTATTCAATATTCCGTCGGACGCAGACTCGCGCTGGTGGCGCTGGGTGCCGGGCGCGCAGTGGCGGCACCCTTCGGGGTTGAAGGAAAGTATTGTCGGGCGAGATCGCGAACCCGTTGTCCAGATCGCCTATCAGGACGCAGAGGCCTATGCGCAATGGGTCGGAAAGGAATTGCCGAGCGAGGCGCAATGGGAATACGCCGCGCGCGGCGGCGCGGGAGCTTTGCCGGAGCCACTTGATGCGAAGGGCCAGCCGCAAGCAAATTATTATCAGGGGGTTTTTCCGGTCAAAAACGTAAACACCGATGGCTATATCGGTCGTGCGCCCGTGGGTTGCTTCAAACCAAACGGATTTGGACTTTATGATATGATCGGAAATGTCTGGGAATGGACGAGCGCCAGCGGATCGCGCGCCGACGCCAGCGAACCGGTAAACGTCATTAAAGGCGGCTCCTACCTCTGCGCTGCCAATTATTGCGCCCGCTATCGTCCCGCCGCGCGCCAGTTTCAGGAACGCGGGCTAGGAACCGACCATATCGGGTTTCGGTTAGTTGACACGAAGAAGGCTGGGCCGGCTTCTTGACCCGTCACTTATAATATGGCACTCAAAGTGCCAATAACATTATCTTAGGGAGTATCTCTTGAAAGTCCTTCGCACACCCGAAAGCGCCTTTGCGGCAATTGACGATTTCCCTTTTGCGCCAAACTATCTGGAGATTGCCGATCCCTCCGACGGCACGCCATTGCGCGTGCATTACGTCGATGAAGGGCTGCGCGATGCGCCGGTGGTGCTGATGATGCATGGTGAGCCAAGCTGGAGCTATCTCTACCGCCATATGATTGGCCCGGTGGTCGCGGCAGGCTTTCGCGTGGTCGCGCCTGACCTGATTGGATTTGGAAAATCGGACAAGCCAACCAAGAAAAAAGATTATAGCTATGCCCGCCACGTTGGCTGGATGCGCCAATGGATAGAGGCGCTTGACCTTAGCAACATGACGCTCGTCTGTCAGGATTGGGGCTCGCTAATCGGTCTGCGTCTTGTCGCGGAAATGCCGGATCGCTTTGGCAGTGTGGTATTGTCCAATGGCGGCTTGCCCGAAGGCGGCCCCGCACCACGCGCGTTTGCCATTTGGCGTGCTTTTTCGCAATGGAGCCCATTCTTTCCGATTGGTAAAATTGTCAACGCTGGGTCAAAGCGCGCGCTTAGTGCTGCCGAGATTGCCGCTTATGACGCACCGTTTCCGGACAGCAGCTACAAGGCTGGGGCCCGGATATTCCCGACCTTCGTTCCGTTCGAGAACAATGTCGCGATCCCCGATCAGAAGCGCGCCTGGCAGGTGTTTGAGCAATGGGACAAGCCGTTCCTGTGCTGCTTTAGTGATGGCGACCCAGTGACACGCGGCGGCGAGAGCAGGTTCATTGGCCGCGTTCCTGGTACTGCGGGTCAGCCGCATTGCACGTTGAAGGGCGGCCATTTCATCCAAGAAAATGATCCTCAAGGCTTCGTCGACTGCATCCTAAAAGTGCTTTAGCGATGAAGGTCTTGCGCACCCCCGAGGCCGCTTTCGCGGACCTTCCGGACTATCCCTTCGCTGCACATTATGTTGAGGTTAATACGCAGGGCACACCACCCTTGCGGCTTCATTATGTCGATGAAGGCCCCCGCAACGCTTCGCCAATCCTGCTGCTGCATGGAGAGCCGACCTGGTCATATCTCTACCGCAAATTTATACCACCGCTCGCCGCCGCTTGCCATCGCGTGCTGGCACCTGATTTGATTGGCTTTGGCAAGTCTGACAAGCCTGCCAGTCGTGACGATTATAGCTATGAACGCCATGTCGCTTGGATAAGCGACTGGCTGACGCAGCTTGATCTGCATAACATCACGCTGTTCTGTCAGGATTGGGGCGGGTTGATCGGGCTGCGATTGGTCGCCGCTTTTCCGGATCGTTTTGCCCGGTTAGTGATTTCAAACACCTATCTGCCCGTTGGCGAGAATATTGGTTCGGGTTTCGATGGCTGGTCTGCATTCAGCCAGGCCACGCCCGAATTCAAAATCGGCCGGATCGTTGATGGCGGCTGTAATCGCGGACTGACCAGCGCCGAGATCGCAGCCTATGATGCGCCGTTCCCCGATGAGCGTTTCAAGGCCGGCGCGCGCCAGTTTCCCTTGCTCGTGCCTGTGACCCCTGACCATCTGTCTGTCGCCGAAAATTCTGCGGCTTGGGCACAGCTCGAACGCTTCGAAAAGCCGGTGCTCACTTGCTTTGGCGATCAGGACAAAGTGCTAGGTCATCTTGATACGGAAATTCAGCGGCGCATTCCGGGCGCTAAGGGGCAACCACATTGCCGGATTGACGCCAGCCATTTTTGTCAGGAAGATCAGCCGGAACAGCTTGTCGATCTCATCCTCAATTTTATCGCTGCACAGACATAAGTTCGGCTGCGCGGATCACGTCAACGCGATCCGCGTCAGCTGATCCATCGAGCACCAATAGAAATCTTGATTCCAGCCTGGTGAGGGAAACACCACGCCTTGCATCAACCCACCTGTTTCAACCCGCGCAACGGTCGCTCCGCTGGAGATATCGAGCAGAACGATTGCTTCGCGGCGCTGATAATCATTAGTGCAAATCAGGCCACTTTCGGGGAAATGCAGCATGTGGCTGGCGCAGCCCAAACCATCTTGCCGCCACAGTGGCACGAGCGCGCGTTTCTCTTCCTCGAAGCGGAAGCCGCAGATGACGCGATTGGCGCTGTCATATGCGATGACAATTTGCCGTGCTTCGTCCCAAAGCCGCGGGTTGGTGACGCTGCCACCCGGCAAACCGCTGACGTCGATGGACTGCCAGTCTTCAGCATCGGCAAGTGAAACGCGGATG
This sequence comes from Sphingorhabdus sp., assembly GCF_044357595.1. Classification (GTDB taxonomy): domain Bacteria; phylum Pseudomonadota; class Alphaproteobacteria; order Sphingomonadales; family Sphingomonadaceae; genus Sphingorhabdus_B. The sequence continues at coordinate 100,017 of NZ_JBIKPH010000001.1, forward strand.
AGCCGGTTGGGTGCCTGCGCAACGCCGCGCCCAATCATATTTGTACGATAGCGATGCTGGCCGTTGTCCATCAGCCAAAGGTGCCGGTCCCCGATTACCGCATCCCAGCCATGGCTGCGTTGGCTGTCGCCGATATAGGGGCAGGACCAGCTATCGTCGCGCCGCAGGGCAGTGCCATCCCAACGATAGCGGGTTAATGTCCGCACACCGACCACATAGACGGTGTTTCCAACGGCGCTGAGTCGCGCCACCGATGGCTCGGCACAATCGAGCGGTGGGCAGACCAGAGCCAAATCGTCCGGATCGATCACGCAAAGCTGTGCTGAGGTGCTAACCGAAAGATTCTTCGTTACAATCAACCCGCAATCGAGGATCACGAAACTGTTATAGGGTTGATTGATCGGCAATCTCGCTGCCGCGCGGACAGTTAGATCCGCGCGGGCTAGGCGATGGATGTGGCGCCCATAGACGGTGTATAGATCGCCATTGCGGTGAATAGCCATCCCGCCCGGCCACATCGGTCCGCCATCAAGGCGGGGACTGCGGGCGAGGGCGCGCAGCGTCAACGGATCGATACGCTCGACCTGCGCGGTCGTCGGCAGTCCGATCTGCGATCGCAGCGCCTGATGGGTCATCACGAAAATCTCGCCCGGATCGCCGAGCACGGTCATCGTCGTCATCAACCGCCGCCGCGAGGTCGCCGCGAGCCGCAGACTGCCAGGTTCTGTAAGAGGCTGAGGATCGGGAGTCGACTGTAACCGGCAAGGGCCGCCGTCCTCGCTGGGCCAGGGGCTCGGCCAATAGCCCTTCACCGGGGAGTCCGCCGTCTGCGCCACCAGATCAAGGCTGCTGTCGCCATCATCAAGGCCGCACCCACCGGCCATAACCTGAGCAGCCGAGGTATCAGTAAAGTACGCAATGCGTTGGCCAAAATCTGGTCAGGCGCTGTAAAACCTTCAGGCATTGGCAACACTTTATTTGCCTTGGCAAATGCGGCATAATCCTTTTGCATGGCGACAAAGCGTT
>NZ_JBIKPH010000067.1:0-12914 GCF_044357595.1 Sphingorhabdus sp.
TTTTGCCGTTGAGCGCGACCATCTGCTCACCGTCGACGGCCTTGCGGGCCACAAGCGCACCGTTCAGCTTATCGCGGTCATAGACGTGCAGCGGACGGCCAAGATCAATCGACACAAAGTTCGTGATATCGACGAGCAATGAAATTGGTTTTTGGCCAATAGCCTTTAACTTGCTGCGCATCCATTCGGGGGAACCGCCATTGCGCACGCCAGAGACTGATTGTGCGTAAAAAGCCGGACATCCGGTCGCATCGTCGGTGCGGACGACGGGCGCAGCATCGCTGCCCTCTAAGGGCACGGATAGGTCGATTTTGTAGACCTCGCCAAGCGGGCGTAGCGTTCCTAGACCCGCCGCCGCCAAATCGCGGGCAATCCCGCGCACGCCCATGCAATCCTGACGGTTGGGTGTAATGCTGACATCAATAACAGGGTCATCAAGGCCAGCCCAATCGGCATAGACTTGCCCAACGGGCGCATCTTCCGAAAGCTCAATTATGCCGTCATGGTCATCACCAAGCTCTAGTTCAGCAATCGAGCACATCATGCCGTTGGATTCGACGCCCCGGATCGCAGCGACCTTCAACACCATGCCGTTGGCGGGGACAACAGAGCCAGCCGGGCCAAAAACGCCAAGCATGCCTGCGCGGGCGTTCGGTGCGCCGCAGACGACCTGAAGCGGCTCTCCGCCAGCATCGACAGACAAGACTTGCAACTTGTCCGCTTGCGGATGCGGGGCAGCGCTCAACACCTTCGCAATGCGGAAGGCGGACAATGCCTCGGCCGGGTTTTCGATGCCCTCGACTTCCAACCCAATGCGGTTCAGGCAGTCAGCAACGGCATGAACGTCCGCGTTGGTATCCAGATGCTCTTTGAGCCATGATAAAGTGAATTTCATGCGCCTACGCCTCCGCTTAGCGTCGGGACATCGAGCGCATTGAACCCATAATGTTGAAGCCAGCGGTTATCGCCGTCAAAGAACGCACGCAGATCATCCATGCCATATTTCAGCATCGCCAGACGATCGACGCCGGTTCCAAAGGCAAAGCCCTGCCAAACATCAGGATCAAGCCCGCAGGCCTCTATAACCTTGCGGTGGACCATGCCGGAGCCAAGCACTTCCATCCAGCCTTCAGCCCCGCCAATGACGCGTTTGCCGTTGACGATCGAATAGCCGACATCAACCTCGACGGAAGGCTCCGTAAACGGAAAATAACTTGGCCGCAGGCGCAGGACTACGTCTTCACGTTCGAAATACGCCTTTAAAAATGTCTCAAGCGTCCATTTCAGATGCCCCAGATGAATGCCCTTGTCGATGACAAGCCCCTCAATCTGATGGAACATCGGGGTGTGCGTCGCATCGCTGTCGCTGCGATACACACGGCCCGGCGCGATGATGCGAATGGGCGGTTCCTGCGACGTCATGGAGCGGATTTGGACGGGCGATGTATGCGTGCGCAGAACCATTTTTTGGTCATCCCGCGCCGTATGGTCGGGGAAGTAAAAAGTATCATGCATTGCACGCGCCGGATGCGTCTCTGGAATATTGAGCGCAGTGAAATTGTGCCAGTCGTCCTCAATCTCCGGCCCTTCGGCCACAGCAAAGCCCATATCGGCAAAAATTTCGGCCAACTCGTCCATAACCTGGCTGACGGGGTGAATGGTCCCGCGCGCTGCGTCTGGCGCAGGCAGCGTCATATCGACGCGCTCACTGGCAAGGCGGCGATTTAGGTCGGCGGTTTCGAGGTCAGCCTTTTTCGATGCAAGCGCCGATGTGATGCTTTCACGCAGTCCGTTGATGATGGGGCCTTGGGTTTGTCGCTCTTCGGGCGACATGCTGCCCATGGTCTTCAGCAGCGCCGAAACGCTGCCCTGCTTGCCAAGTGCTGCGATCCGCACGGCCTCCAACGAATCTAGCGTGTCCGCGGAATCAATGGCGCCCATCAGGTCGGTTTGGAGTGTCGCAATATCTGTCATCATAGTCTGCCTGAATAAGCAAAAGGGCGCGAACGGCAAGTACCGTCCACGCCCTTTTGCGCATGTATCGAAATGAGAGGCTTAAGCTGCCTTAGACAGCGCCGCTTTCGACTGCGCAATGATGGTGCTAAACATCGCCGTTTCGTGCATCGCAAGGTCTGCAAGCACTTTCCGGTCGAGTTCAACGCCAGCGAGTTTCAGGCCGTGCATGAACACGCCGTAGGTCATGCCTTCGGCGCGGACTGCGGCGTTGATACGCTGGATCCACAATGCGCGGAAGTTGCGCTTATTTACCTTACGGTCGCGATATGCGTATTGGCCGGCCTTTTCGACAGCCTGACGTGCAACACGGATCGTATTTTTGCGACGGCCATAATAGCCCTTCGCCTGCTCTAAAATTCTTTTATGTTTGGCTTTGGTGGTAACACCACGTTTGACGCGTGCCATAATCTATATCCTTTTCTTAAAAACGTACGCGCAGTCTTAAAGACCGTAAGGCGCCCATTTCTTAATTGTCTTGGCATCAGGATCAGAGATCACGCTGGTGCCGCGGTTTTGGCGGATATACTTGGCATTATGGCTGCTCAAACGGTGCCGTTTTCCAACGACGCCATGTTTGATCTTGCCGGTTGCGGTGATTTTGAAGCGTTTCTTCACACCGCTCTTGGTCTTGAGCTTGGGCATTTGGGTCTCCTTTGTTGAGTCCGTGTCAAGCCGGCATGGCAGCCCTATTGGCCAGCCTGCTTATTCGGAACGCGGGCGCCTAGCGGGATTCGCGGTTGAATGCAAGCCTATTGGCCATTTGGCGGCGCTGGAACCTGCAATAGCTGAAGCAGTTGCCCGACATGTTGCGCACGCATTCGGTTGGCTGCGCTGCTGACCGCGCGCGGCATCGCAAGATACTGGCCGGGTGACATGCCCATGAATGTTCGGAATTCGCGGTTAAAATGGGCCTGGTCAAAATAGTGCCCGTCCAATGCGCCTGACCAGTTGAGATCAGGATGCTCCATGACAGTGGCCAATGTGCGCAAAAAGCGTTGGCGGCGCAGCAGAAGCTTAGGCGGGAAACCGAATATCCGGCGCGATAGCCGCTCAAGCCGCTGCGTTGGAATCCCAGTTGCCCGCGACAGATCAGCTACATTGCTAATATCCGGATCGCCAATCGCTTGGTGCATAGCGATAATATCCGCATCCAGTGGGCCTGTATGGTCTAAGGCTTTCAATAGGATATGATCACATAAGGCTGCAATCTGCTCTGGATCACTCAGGCCTTTTATCTCGCGCTGTAATTGCGCGATTTGCCCGAATTCAGGGGCAGCATTGACGGCACTTACGTTGTCCGCCCAGCGATCCGCTGGGCAACCAATCATCCGATACCAACCCAAAGGCAAAAGGCCAAAGCCAACAACAGCTACATTGCGAAAGCGCAGTAGTGCGGCCCTTCCCGTGGGGCCAGTGATGCTATTGGCTGGAATATCAAGCGGGGCCAAACCAACGGTGTTCCCTATCGCCTTGCCCTGCAACGTAAAGCGGACGGTTGCCCACTCTGGATACAGCAAATCTTCCTGTTCGGTTTTATCGGGGCCGGTATTCAGGAAATAATAGGTCGAAATATAGCGCCGAAGCGGCTGAGCTGGTAATATGAAACGCGCCGGACTTTTGTCCGTCAATGCTGGCATGCCAGTACCTCAAGCACATCATCTAGACGCGCTGGGTCGCCGATCGCGATAACATGTCCATCTGAACCAGCGTGAAGCGGTTCCCCTGACCAATCGCTCATCATGCCCCCTGCTCCCGTGATAACGGGAATTAAAGCAGCAAAATCATGTAGTTTCAAGCCTGCTTCGACAACAACATCGATATGCCCGCTGGCCAGCAGCGCGTAATTGTAACAGTCGCCACCGAACAGCATTCTCTTATGCGCAGTTCTGGCGGCCAGCTCCATAAAATGGTCACCGTCATGCTGCGTGAAATATTGCGGGCCAGACGTTGCCAACGTCGCATCAACCAGCGCCCTACAGGAACGTGTTTGCACCGGTGCGCCGTTTAATGTTGTCGGGTATCCCGCCGCGCCGACCCAGCGTTCGCCATTGATGCACTGGTCAATAATACCGAGCACTGGCCAGTTATCTTCAAGCAAGGCAATCAAAGTCCCGAATATCGGCCGTCCTGCCATGAAGCTGATGGTGCCGTCGATTGGGTCGATAACCCAGCGTCGACCCGACGCACCGGTTTTCTCGCCAAATTCTTCGCCAATGATGCCGTCACGCGGGCATTCGGCGTCGAGTATCCGCCGGATCGCGCTTTCGGCGGCGCGGTCAGCCTCCGTGACGGGTGAGGCGTCGGCCTTTGATTCATGGGTAAAGGCCGACCGGAAAAATGGCCGGATTGCTTGCCCTGCAGCGTCCGCCAGGCGGTTGGCTAGGAGGATGTCGGCTGGCGTCATCAGTCGAACAGCGAGCTAACGGAGCTTTCGTCTGCGATCCGCTTGATCGCCTCTCCCAACAATGGTGCAATGGGAAGCTGGCGAATTTTTGCGCTCGCATTGGTCGCATCTGAGGCTATAATCGAATCCGTGATGACCAGCTTACGCAAAGACGATGCGTTGACCCGGTTGACCGCTTCGCCGGACAACACGCCATGCGTAATATAGGCAACAACGTCAGATGCGCCTGCGGCTTTCAACGCGTCAGCCGCGTTGCACAAAGTGCCTGCGCTGTCGGCGATATCATCGATCAGGATGCAGAAGCGGTCTTTGACGTCGCCGATTATGTTCATCACTTCTGACACGCCCGCCTTTTCGCGGCGTTTGTCGACGATGGCTAATGGCGCGTCATCAAGACGCTTGGCTAGCGCGCGTGCACGGACAACGCCGCCAACGTCAGGCGAAACAACGGTAAAATTCTTGGCACCATGGCGCTCCAATATGTCGGCGCTCATGACGGGCGCGCCATATAGATTGTCGGTTGGAATATCGAAAAAGCCTTGGATCTGGCCGGCGTGCAAATCCACCGTCAATACGCGGTCAGCGCCAGCCTCAGTAATCAGATTGGCAACCAGTTTCGCGGAGATAGGCGTGCGGGGGCCGGGCTTCCGGTCTTGGCGCGCATAGCCGAAATAGGGCAGAACGGCAGTGATGCGCTTGGCCGAGGCGCGGCGCAGCGCGTCAATCATGATGAGCAATTCCATCAAATTGTCATTGGCGGGATGACTGGTCGATTGAATGACAAACATGTCTTCGCCACGGACATTTTCGTGGATTTCGACAAAAATTTCATTGTCGGCAAACCGCCGGACGCTGGCATTGGTCAGCGGCAAGTTCATGTAATCGGCAATACCCTGTGCGAGCGGCAGGTTGCTGTTGCCTGTCATCAATTTCATGTCTGTGTCCTCGACCTTTGGCTCAAACAAGCCCATCACCAAATTCTCCAGCCGCTCTAGCGAGGTGCGGCAGGCCTGACAATCGGCTTGCTCCGCTAGTTTGTGGACAATAAGGGTGGGGACATGACAAATCAGCTTAATATTGCGATGGTGCAGCTTAATCAGCGCGTGGGTGATCTTGCGGGTAATGCCGCGGCGATGCTGGACTGGCGGGCAAAGGCGGTTGACGCTGATCTCGTTGTTTTTCCGGAACAGCAGTTGATTGGCTACCCGGCCGAAGATCTGGTGCTGAAGCCCGCCTTTGCTGCGCGTGCCGCAGAACAGCTGATAAACCTTGCCGAGGCGACTGCAGACGGCGGGCCAGCGATGCTTGTCGGGTCGATCTTTCGGGACAATGGGGCGTTGTATAATGGCATCGCGTTGCTCGACGGGGGACGGATCGCCGCAGTGCGTTATAAGCATGAGCTACCCAATTACGGTACCTTTGATGAAAAACGAATTTTTACCGCGGGCCCATTGCCGGAGCCTATCGTGTTTCGCGGCGTTCCAATTGGCGTGCCAATCTGCGAGGATGGGTGGTTGGCACCCGTTAGCCTACATCTGAAAGAACGCGGCGCACAGCTGCTGATTTCGACCAACGGTAGTCCTTATGAAATTGACAAGGATGACCGCAGGTTAGAAGAAGTATTTGCTGCACGTATGCGCGAAACCGGTTTGCCGTTGATGTTCCTCAACCGCGTCGGGGGACAGGATGAACTGGTCTTTGACGGTTGCTCTTTCGTGCTGAACGCTGACGGCGCCGTCGTGCACCGCTTGCCTGATTGGGAGGAGCATTTGCGCATGACGCATTGGTCCCGCACTGCAAGCGGATGGGCCTGCGCAGATGGCCCGAAGGCGTTGTGGGAGGCGCATCCAGCCGATGTTTACAGCGCCATGGTTGTTGGCCTGCGGGACTATGTCGACACAAACCGCTTTCCTGGCGTGGTGCTTGGCATGTCGGGCGGCATAGACAGCGCGTTGTGCGCCGCGATTGCAGCCGATGCACTTGGACCGGACCGCGTCTGGTGCGTGATGTTGCCCAGCCGCTACACCAGCCAATCAAGTCTTGATGACGCAGCCGAATGTGCCGCGATGATAGGGTGCAAAATCGACACTATTCCCATTTCGCCAGCGGTCGAGGCATTTGACGAAATGCTGTCGGGCAGCTTCGCCGACCGCGATGTCGATATTACAGAGGAAAATGTTCAGTCGCGCATTCGCGGCCTAACGCTCATGGCGCTGTCCAACAAATTTGGGCACATGTTGCTGACCACGGGCAACAAGAGCGAGATGAGCGTCGGCTATGCGACCATCTATGGCGACATGGCGGGCGGATATAATCCGTTAAAGGACGCATATAAGATGACCGTCTTTGCCATTTCGACATGGCGGAACAGCGCCAAGCCGCGCATTGGCCTTGGCAGGGATGGGCCAGTGATAGCGGAAAACATCATCACGAAGCCGCCAAGTGCGGAATTGCGTCCCGACCAAAAGGATAGCGACTCACTGCCGGATTACCCGATCCTCGATAAGATGTTGCATGCATTGGTTGAGGAGGAGCTATCGGTTGATGAGGTCGTCGCGCTTGGTTTTGACCGCGCCGTCGTCACGCGGATCGAGCGCCTGCTGTATCTGGCCGAATATAAACGCCGCCAGGCACCGCCAGGCGTGAAACTTGGCACGCGCAATTTTGGCCGTGATCGGCGCTATCCCATAACCAATGCGTTTCGAAGCGCATAAGCATATGAACGCGCGTGCACGGGGCGCTGGAAATTGGGGCGCGCGTACCTTATTGGATAGCTATGGCCTTTTTTAAAGATGTCTCGTTTCGCAATGCTCGCACAGACCTAATCGGGTTTTTGCGCAATACTGGCAAGCACAGCCCCTGGCTGTTCCTTGCCGCCTGTATGCCGACGGCAATTATCATCTACACCTTTTACATCGACGCGTTGGTAAAGGCGACACCGCCGCCGCGGGAAATAATTTATGTGGAAAGTTGGCCCGCCACCAGAACGCTTGCGGAAACCAAGGCGGCGATCGCAGAACGTCAGGAGCGTAAAGACGAAATCCGGGTTCGTGAGAAGGAAGCCTATAAGGCCTTTGGCCGCGCCGTGGGCATGGACGTGGACAAGATTGACCGCGAGGCGCAGTTGGAACAGGCTGCAAAAAAGGCTGCCGAGGCGAATAATGCGGTAGGAGAAGTAAAATAGTCACTGCAAACGATCTTCGCTTTATGGCGGCGGCATTGTCGCTGGCCGAGCGCGGCGTTGGCCGGACAGGTAACAATCCATCCGTAGGTTGCGTCATTGTGAAAAACGACATTGTGATCGGGCGCGGTTGGACGCAGTCTGGCGGACGCCCCCACGCAGAGGCAATGGCGCTGGCACAGGCCGGCGCAGAAGCGCGGGGCAGCAGTGTTTATGTGACGCTTGAGCCTTGTGCGCATGTTTCGCAGCGCGGCCCGGCTTGCGCGCAGTTGCTCAAGGAGGCCGCGCCCGCACGCGTAATTGCTGCGCTTCAAGATCCGGATGCGCGCACCGCTGGCGAAGGCATGGCGGCACTTAAAGCCTCGGGGACCGAGGTCGTGGCTGGCGTCATGGCATCGGAAGCGCGCAAAAATCTTGCTGGTTTCCTGAGCCGGATGAACCGCGGCCGACCTTTTGTGACGTTGAAGATTGCTAGCACACTCGACGGTCAAATCGCCATGGCGGATAGGAGCAGTCGCTGGATAACCGGCGAAATTGCACGCGCGCACAGCCATATTGAACGTGCGCGTTCCGATACAATTTTGGTGGGGGCTGGAACAGTGCGGGCAGATGCGCCGCAATTGACCGTGCGGCTCGCGGGCTTGGAAATGGCGCAGCCGCGTAAAGTCATGCTGGGTAGCGGTGAGGCGCCGGAGGGGTGGGAGGTTATTCGCACCCCTAGCGAAATTGCACATCTGGATTGCAACACTGTGTTAGTTGAAGGTGGCGCTGCAACGGCGACAGCCTTCCTGCGTGAAGGCTTAGTTGACCGACTTATGCTATACAGGGCGCCGATATTGATTGGTGCTGGCAAGCCGGGCCTCTCCGACATCGGCCTGACCCAACTTGGCGATGCGCATGGGCGCTGGCAGATCTCAGATTCGCGCAGTCTTGGCAAAGACCGGCTCGAAGTCTACGAGAGCGCGCAATAGAAAAGGGTGCAGCTTATATGTTTACAGGTATCATCACGGACGTTGGCAGCATTCGGACATCCGAACAACGCGGTGACCTTCGCCTCGTCATATCTTGCGCCTATGAGATGGACGGCGTCGCCATCGGCGCGTCGATAGCCTGTTCCGGGGTATGCCTGACCGTCGTCGATAAGGGAGAGGATTGGTTCGCGATCGATGCGTCGGCAGAAACCGTTTCACGCACCGCGGCAGGAATGTGGGACGAAGGTACGCGTCTGAATCTCGAGCGTGCCCTAAAAGTTGGTGATGAACTTGGCGGACATATTGTTACGGGCCATGTTGACGGCGTTGGACATATTGTCGCAAGCGAAACCACTGGCGATAGTTGGAAGGTAACGGTCGCCGCGCCCTCCAGCCTTGCCGCCTACATCGCTACGAAGGGCTCCATAACCGTCGACGGCATTTCGTTGACCGTAAACGAGATCGCCGATCAAGCCGATGGTTCAGCACATTTCCTGTTGAATATCATTCCGCACACTGCGCAGATGACGACGCTCGATACGCTTGATGTCGGGCGGCAGGTCAATTTGGAAATCGACGTGCTCGCCCGCTATCTCAAGCGGATGGAAGATTTGCGCGCGCGTTAAAAGGGCGACCAGCGCTGCTTTTTGGAAAAGCGCATATATCCGAGATTCGCACCAAGCCGCAGCCCTGCACCGACCCGAATCGGGATCAGCACGACATCGCCGCGCCGCAAGTAGCTCACGTTGAAACCACCGCCGATATAGGCACCACCTTCGGCAGCGGGGAAGCGCGCATATATGTCTTCTGTGTCATATAAATTATACACTAGGATGAATGTGCTGCCGCCACTTGCGCCGGCATCAGGACCAATGGATGGGCCCGTCCAATAGACTGGCTTTTCGCCCTCCACCCGATGGCTTAGCGTGCCCGAGCCGTAGCGCAGGCCCACGATGAATGCGCCGCCGCCTTCGCGCCCGACTATATATCCGTTGGGACGGCCCTGCTTCTTCAGGATATCCTCAATAAGCTTACCCAGGCCCTGTGCGCCTTTTCCAAATACGCCTTCTGCCGCGCCAATCAGGTCATCTTCCTGATAGGTATCCTTTGTCGGTATTGCCAAAGGCGCGGATGCGGCCGCTGTCGGAGCAGAAGCAGTATCTAAAGGCGCAGCCTCAGTGGGTACGCCATCTTGGATGGCGGTTTCGCGGTTGTCTGCTGGAGCTGGGTTATTGGCGGGGGCGGTCGAGGCCCCTAAATCGGCATCAATTGCTTCATTCGGGTCCACGGAGCTTATCTGCGCGCTTACGGGTGACGCCATCAGCACTCCTGCCGCCATCAGCATCAGGATATTGTTTCCGGACCTTTTAAGTCTCCATTTTAGCAACGACATGCTCACTCCACCCTCAATAAATATATGCAACCAGATAGTCCCTTTGGATGAGCGCATGATGAACAGGCTGCCATGCGTGTCCGGCGCGAACCAAAGCGATCTTTCAGACTAATTTTCGGCTTATCTCAAGCCTGTGTCAATAACCATTGCAGCTAAATGCATGCGCCGCTATAGGCCGCCGATGCCAAGCGCACAGGAGACGTGGGTGAGTGGCTGAAACCAACGGTTTGCTAAACCGTCGTACTGGTAAATCCGGTACCGAGGGTTCGAATCCCTCCGTCTCCGCCACGCATCCAATTATATCAAAGACTTGCGTGGAAAGTTTGGGCTTACCCACCTTTCTACCCACCTCTTCGCGAGAGCTAGTCACCGACTGCCTCGCACCAAATAAGTACCCCCCCCACCCCCTTCAAAAAACCTACCCAACTAGACCCCACCGGGGTGGCACCCCCCTATTTTGGCTAATGGGACCCACAGTTCCTTCTTACATACTATTCTGCGCGTTCGGTTAGCTGGGATTTGTTGAACACCCCTGCCAAAGCCCAATTCTGTAGGGCCAAGCCATGTGAACAATGTGCAAGAATCAAAAGAAAGACCGTCGAACAAAGGCGCTTGCATTGCCGCAGACAAACCGGGTTATATCAATAATGACACCTGCCCTTTCGGGCTTCGGGTCATCCAAGCCCAAGCTTGGCGATCGGGAAATCCTGCATCGGCATTGTAACGACCTTTTCCTCGGTGAAGAGGTTTCTGCTTGATAGGCCTCCGGTTCGTCCCACGCCGGAATTCTTGTAACCGCCAAAGGGTGCGCGCAGGTCGCGTGCCAAGGGCGTATTCACCCAGATCGTGCCGGCCTGCAATGCATCCTGCACCCGCATCACGGTCGGCATATCCGAGCACCATAGATAGGCGACAAGGCCGAACTCGCTCTGATTGGCGATCTCGATGGCCTGATCTATCCCGTCATATGTGAGGAAGGTCGCGAAGGGCCCGAATATTTCTTCCTGACACAAGGGGGTGGCATTGTCCTCGGCGAGCGCGACCGTCGGGGAGACGTAGTAACCCCGATCGAACCCATCGGCACGCTTTCCTCCCGTCAGGATATTGGCGCCCGCAGCGAAAGACAGAACGCGGTCATATTGCGCCCTACTGATGACCGGGCCGACCTCTGTCGCCATGTCGCGCGGATCTCCGACCCGAATATTCTTGGTTCGTGCAACGAAGCGATCGATGAAATCCTTGGCTATCGATTGATCGACCAGGATGCGGGAACCGGCCAGACATTGCTGCCCGTTGTTAGAATATATGCTGACCAGCGCCGCATCGAGCGCACGCTCAAGGTCGCACTGGGGGGTGATGATATTGGCTGACTTCCCGCCAAGCTCGGCCACATATTTCTTGAGGTTTCCACCAGCCGCGCGTGCAATGTGGCGCCCCGTTTCGGTTCCGCCGATAAAGGCTACGACATCGATATCTATATGACCGACCAGTGCCGCGCCGGTCACCGGACCGCTGCCATTCACTAGCCCGACCACGCCATCGGGAACACCTGCCTCCTTCATCAACTCGAATAGCGGAACGAATTCGAGCGGGGTAAGCTCGGATGGCTTGAGGATGCAGCAGTTGCCGAATGCCAGGGCCCCAGCCATCTCCATCGTCGCCAAGGCGAGCGGCGCGTTCCAGGGCGCGACCAGCGCAGCAATGCCCACTGGCTCGCGCCGGACGATGGTTAGAAAGGGCGGCTCCTGCTCATAACACTCATTCGCCGTCTGGCCGATGAAGTCAGCGAAGAACTCGAAGTTTGCCGCAGCGCGCTGGACATGCCGTTCGCGGATCTGGCGGATCGGCAAGCCCGCATTGGCACATTCGCGTTCGGCGAGCACATCAACCTTCTCGCGGATCAAAGCCGCAATCCGGCGCAGCACGGACTGGCGTTTGGAAACCGGCGCATTGCGCCACGTCCCGGCGACGAACGCCTTGCGCGCGGCCCGCACAGCGTGGTCAACCTCTGCCGCATCGGCCTGGGCGATCTCCGCAACCAGTGTCTCATCGATCGGCGAGATGACCGGAATGCGCTCAGCACCCTCGCCACTCGTCCAACCACCATTGATAAAACTGGTGCAAAGCTCGCTCATAGATGGATCCCTTGATTGCGCATCATGGCCTGTGCGAGGCAATGATTGGATGAAATGATCGGCGGCATTCCCTGCGGATCGAGCAGCGCCAATGTCGGCATGCCGGTGCCGGAAAGCAGGATAGCGTCGGGAGCGGCCTCGCGCGCTCGAATGACCGCAGCCTGCGCTTCGCTCCCGGCTAGAGCATAGATGCTTCTGGTATCGTCCGACCCAATCTCGACACGCTCGTCAAAGATCGTCACGAATCCGGCAGATGACCAGTATGCGAGACCGGCCTGATGGATCGCATCCGGGTATGGCGAGACTACAGCAAGTCGTCTGGCGCCGCGGCGCGACAGCTCCTCTCGAATAGTTGCGGCCGCCCATAACACGGGCATTCCCGCCTGGTTGGCGAGGCTATCCTCTCGCTCCAGGCCGATCAGATAGCTCGACGCTGTGCATGCAAAAGCAATTGCGGACAGCGGCAGGCCTCCGAATTGCGCGAGCGACTGGCCCAAATCTTCCGCATAGCTAATCAGCCGCTCGCGGGAATCATCCAAGCGCGATACTAGCCTGCCGACAACGTAATCGCAGCAATCCGGGACCAATCGACGCATTTCACGTTCGATCGTGGGATTGGCCATGGGGGTGAGCAGGGCGAGCGGCGCGTCTGTCATTGCATTGCCTGCGCTTGGCGCAAGCCTTCGATCATCGAACTCTTGAGCAGGAACATGCGGGATTGCGCAGGATCGGCACAGATCGCCTGCAGCCTTGCCAGTTCAGCGCGCCGTGCCGCGGGGTCGCGTTCCTGCATTCGGGTCCGATTGCGATGCGC
>NZ_JBIKPH010000157.1:0-4867 GCF_044357595.1 Sphingorhabdus sp.
GATCGGGTTGAGATGACCAATCATTCCAAGCGCCATCGACTTTATTATAGTCGGCAACAGGGTCGTATAACGCGCCCCCTTCAAGGCCAAGGTCTCGCGCTTCGGCTTTGCCCATCGCGGCGAGCAAAGTGAACCCGGCCACATAGGCATTGCGGCGTGCAGCAACGAGCTGAACCTTGCTGTTCAGCAATTCCTGCTCAGCGTTCAAAATGTCCAAGATTGTGCGATTACCTACCCCGTTTTCGGCGCGGGTGCCTTCAAGTGAGAGTTCGTTCGCTGATACAGCGCGTTCGGACGCTGCGATCACATCAAGCGCCGCACGCCAGCTTGCGAAAGAAGCGCGGGTTTGCGCAATTGCCTCGCGCTCCGCAGCAATCTCTAGTTCTTGGGCTTGGCCAAGGCGGGCTTGTGCCTGACGGATTTGCGCAGCGGGTTGCCCACCTTGATAAAGCGGCAGAGTTGCGCGGACACCCGCCTGCGCACTCAGCGCGCTATTGTCAGCTCTAAACCCGGGAATATTTGATGAGATCGAACCTAAGGCGTTACTATAGGCAGGCGAGGTAAAAACACTTACCGAAGGAAACCGAGAAGCGTTTGCAGCGCGACGATCAAAGCCTGCAGCTTGCCGCGACTCGCGTGCAGCGATCAGGTCGGGGTTGCTCTCTAGTGCGACTGTCACCGCACCGTCGGGTGTCGACGGCAAATTGGGCAATGGCGGCGGTGCTTGAAGTTGCCCAGGCTCGCGGCCTACCAGTTGGATATAGACTTCTTTCGAACGGATGAGGTTTGCCCGTGCCGTTTCCATGTTGCTTGTGGCAAGCGCCAGTCGCGCTTCTGACTGGGCAACGTCCGTGCGGGTCAGGTCGCCGATTTCGAAACGGTCGCGTGTGGCATCAAGATTGACCGATAGCACGCCAACTTGGGCGCGGTTTAGGTCTACGATAGATTCATCGCGGATGACATCCATGTAGGCACCGACGACTGCTGAGAAGATTGCGCTTTCGGTGCCACGCAAATTTGCGAACCCTGCCTCGACCCGGTTTTCTGCTGCGCGAACGGCGTTTTTAATGCCACCGCCGGCGTATAACGGTGCGGAAATCGTGCCGTTAATGCTTACGCCGCGCGCTTGAACAACCGATGCGCCGCTATCCTGAAGAACATTTTCAACATATGTCGGCTGCACTGTCATGCGCGGCCGGCCATTGGCTTTTGCCAATGGTACACCTTCATTTGTGGCGCGCTGTCCTTCGCGGGCCGCTGTAAGGTTAGGGTTGGTTTCATACGCCGAAACCAACGCATCACGAAGGGTGTCCGCTGCCGCAGGTGCGGCTAAGCCGGTCGACGCAAGCAGCGCTATTATAATGAAGCCCCGCCCGCTCAAAACACGAACTCCGGCTTGCGGGCAAAGCCCGGGATGGCAGCTATTTCACTGTCGGCAAATGACTTCAATGCGACTTTTCCTTTATGGACATAACCTTTGGCTAATCGGGTCACAGCGCCTTCTATAACGCCAGTGACCATGCGCGCGCCTTCGGCTGCCAAGCCCAGCAGAACGGGTGGCAGTTCTTCTGCCGCACCATCGATAATGATGAGTGAAAATGGTCCACCAGTCTGCGCTTGGCTTAATCTGTCCGAGGCAACAGCCGTGATAGTTTGTACCCGCGACTTTAAAATGTCAGCGACGTAGCCATTATCTTTCCCGACGAGCAACACGACATCGTCCGTGCGCACTTCTGCTGCCTGAAGCAGCATTGCTGTCGATACGGCGGGATTCAGTATCGAGCCGTCATCCAACAGGATCGAACGGTCCATATAAGCAGTCGTCCTGTGGGCTGCAGGCACATAATCCTCGCGCGGCACGGTGCCCATCGCAGCGACCACCCATGCGTCATTTACGCCGCTGGTGCGTAACTGGCTATCCACCATTGCGCGACGCATATCTTCGAAAATTACTGATTCCATCGGATATTTCCATTAATCTTTCGGCCGTGTGGCACGGCTGTGTTGCAAACACAATACAGCCTTTGATATGTTCTCTACCGAGCCTTGTGCCTCGCGCCAAGCAGGATTCAGACGAACGCCCTATTTATGGTTGCAAATGACAACTTTTTCCATGGCTTGTGGCGCACATAGCACAATGGCACAATTTGCTTACCAGATTGCCGGTTGCATTGAATTGGGCAAGTCGCTAAACGCCCGCCTTCACCACATGATGGCATGCTGATCTGGCAAGTTGTTGTTTAGGGGCCCGATGGCGGAGTGGTGACGCAGAGGACTGCAAATCCTTGCACGCCGGTTCGATTCCGGCTCGGGCCTCCAAACACCTCACAGCTAAAACCCCGCTGACATTTTTCAATCATAAACCCCGCGTTCCTAAGCGCCTCCGGCCTAGCTGCAGGCAATCCAAAGTCTCTGCGGAGACCAAAAGAGGGCCAAACCGCCTTGATTTGACCCTCAGTCTCTACGCGCGATAGCCCGTGACACTTATGGAAGTTCGCGCATTCTAGGCAGCATGCTTCATGCCTAAAAACTTCCTCTGACCTTCCCAGTCCAGAGGTATATCGCGAGACAGAAGCTTCTCGGGATCAAGCCCTAAAGGTGCAGTTCCAGTAAGAAGCGCTTTCTGGATATCAGGCGCCAATAGCCCTATCGCAATGCGCTCGCGGGTCCATTCATTGACCGGCGTGGACATGTGCTCGTGCATCTCGGGATGAAGTGGTGAGGCGTTCAACTCCGTCAGCTTGCGGTGCGAGGTTCGTACCAGTTCGGCTAAAACTCTTTTCTGCTCGGGCGCATCCAAAAAGCTGTCGGTGGACCGCACCGACTTGCCACGTCGTACTGGCCGCGCATCTAAGGACAGCACGAGATCGTCATCGTGTATCTTTGCGGCCAGATCGATCTGCTGTGCTTTGGCAAGCAGCGTGTCCTCGCATGCGTTAGTGTCAATCAACGCCGCAACTTCCAACGTCACGGTCAGCTTGTTGGAGGAGAACATGACCCTCTTAATGGCGTCGAAGATCTCGGAAGTAGCAATGCCTAGGGGAAGAAGAGAGACGAGCCGATCCTGCAAAAATCGTTCTGTCCGCTCTGCCGACAGCCTGTCGCCAAGGGGAGTTGTACTTCCAGCTTTGAGCCTACCGAGCGGAAGCAATGTGTCGCTCACATAATAACGATATATCTTCTTGCCCCGGCCGTAGCCAAAGTTTGGCCGCATGGGTTTACCTTGGGCATCAAAGATTTTGTTGTGAAGCGGGCAGGCTGCAGAGCGCGTTTGCCTATTCACAAATTTGTGGTGGTTCGCAGCAAGTCGTTCTTGCACTTGCTGGAACAGATCAGCCTCAATGATGGCATCATGCTCGCCGGGATAAGACTTATCCTTGTGGGTTATTTGGCCCAAGTAGATACGATTGCGCAGCAGATAAGAGAGCCCGCTTGGGTCATAAAGATACCCACCTCGTTCCTTCCCGCTTCGCGCTGTCCATCGTTTGGATCGGATGTTGTTTTGGGCAAGATCTTTGGCGAGAGAGATGAGGGAGTTTAGCTCAAGATAGCGTTTGAAAATGTAGCGGACCTGTTCCGCCTCTACCGGGTTTACATTCAGCTTACGGTCTCCGAGGTCATAGCCTTTAGGGATGCTCCCGCCCATCCAGATACCCCGTGCCATGGATGCGGCAATCTTGTCCCTGATTCGCTCGCCTGTGACCTCGCGTTCAAACTGTGCAAAGGACAACAGGACATTGAGTGTAAGCCGGCCCATGCTGTTGGTTGTGTTGAACGCTTGGGTCACGCTCACAAAGGACGCGTTATTGTTGTCGAACGTTTCAACAATGCGGGCAAAGTCCGTGAGGCTTCGGGTCAACCGGTCCACCTTGTAGACCACGACGATATCTACCTGGCCTTTTGAAATCTCGCCAAGAAGCTGTTTAAGCGCTGGTCTCTCCATATTGCCGCCCGACCATCCGCCATCGTCATAAACTTGCGGCAGGCATTCCCAGCCTTCACCAGCTTGGCTTTGGATATACGCCTCGCAGGCGGCACGCTGTGCGTCGAGACTGTTGAAGTTCTGCTCAAGGCCTTCATCGGTTGATTTGCGGGTGTAGATAGCACAGCGGAACTTTGTCTTTGCCTCGGTCATCTTACGTTGACACCCCGCAGGCCAAAGAAGCGCGGCCCGTTCCACCTGCGCCCAGTTATGTGTCGCGCAACTTCTGAGAGGCTTCCAAAGGTCTGCCCCTCAAAGACCACGCCGCTTTCGATGACGACCACCTCGTAGCGGCGGCCCGCCCATTCGCGCGCCAATCGCATGCCTGGCTGGGCAGCAGGCCGCAGGACGTTTTGCTCCTTCGCGAGTATCCGCCGCGTAGCAGCATCTAGGTCGCCGAATGCTTCCGCCTGGATGCGCCAAGCTAACACCCGCCGCAACAAATCTGCCGCTCGATGCTTAGGCGGCGGACCATAGCGCTCCTGCCATTCTGCTCGAAGGTCCGCTAACGACATATTAATAAGCTCGGCGACGACAGCTGTGGCCTGCTTCTTGCGGCTTGATGATTTTAACATAGGTGGTCTCCGATCGCAGCCGGCCCAATGACTGCTGCCACCACCTAGAGCCCCCCGGTTAGAGCCGGCAGGGCAAGCCGCTTCGATCAGTACCGAAGCGCAATGTGCTGTTGCTCGTATTTAGAACGCAGTCCAGTCGAGTTTGCATTAAAAGTGGATGCGCGGGACTGTGAAGGTTGGGTGTATGCAGTGCCCGTCGTTAACCCCCCGGCTAAATTAGGCCGCTCGTGCCAATGGCAGCTTTGCGCCCTATTCTGTTGAAAAACTCCGCTTGAAGAGGGGAGTATGTTCTGATTCAACGTAACTGTAG
>NZ_JBIKPH010000068.1:0-12906 GCF_044357595.1 Sphingorhabdus sp.
CTATCCGGCGCATCTGCGCCCTGCTCAACATCAACAACTCACTCATCAGCACCACCTCCTTCAGTGTCGCCATTGAATCACAAAAATACCGCGGTGGGAATCCCTTTAATAGGTCCTGATCCTAGATTACCGTCGCCTACGTTAAGGATAGCCTTGATCTGCAAATTACCGATCTATAGCATTTTCAACCCCTGTCAGTTCTTGTGTGCCTCCGCTGCTAGGCGGAAATCTTTGGGCCGCAATCCGTAGCGATTCAACTTGTCGTAAAGCGTTTTGCGGGGTGTGCCCAGTGTTTGTTCGAGAAGTTGGATGTTCCCTTCAACAGCCTGTAACGCATTCTCAATTACAGTTCGTTCGAACTCTGCAACCATCAGGTGGAGCGGGCGGCCATCCGTTGCAAGCGGCGCCTTCTCGTTTGGCAGGTTGAGACCAATCGCCCACGATTGTGCAAATGCTTCGAGTTCGCGAACGTTGCCCGTCCACTCATGGGTCTGCAAATGTTGCCAGACATCGCCGGTGACCTCGCGATGCGACAACCCGAGCCCGGTTTCCTGCCGGGTAAGAAAATACTGAAACAGAGGGGCTATGTCTTCACGCCGGTTCGCTAAAGGAGCCATCATCAGCCTGACCGCGCTGAGCCGTTCATGGAACATGCTTCTGTCGGTGTCGGGATGATCAGACTGGGTGCACAACTGCCGGGTGATCACGACCGACAGGTTCAGCTTACGCGAACGCTCGGCTCCGGCAGGCAAAATCGAACGAGTGCCTAGGACCGACAGCAGCCGGGCTTGCAAGGATGGACTGGCAGTTTCGATTTCGTCTAATAATAATGTCCCGCCGTTAGCGCGCTCGATTAGCCCGGTTCGCGACAGGCCGCCACGGGCCGGTTCCCGTCCGAACAGCAACAGATCGACGTCCTCATGTGTGAGCGTTCCTGCATCGACGGTAACGAACGGGCGACTGTGGCGAGGGCCAAGTTCATGGATCAATCTTGCTACGAACGTCTTGCCGGTACCGGCCTCTCCCTCAACTACGACATCGACCTCGGTCTGGGCAACAGCCGAGAGCATGGCGCGCAGCCGCACGGCGAATTCCGATGGTCCGATAAACCCGTTTTGCGCCTGCTGCTTTAGGGCATTGCGAAGCCTTCGGTTTTCCAACACGAGCCGGCGTCTTTCTGCAGCAACAGTGATAGCACGTATCAGTGCAGCCGACGAATATGGCTTGGTAAGGAAATCCGCAGCGCCGCCCTTCATCACTGCTACTGCCATTTCCACGTCGCCGTGGCCGGTGGTGATGATTATTGGCAGATCGGGATCCTGTTCCTGCAGTTGCGCAAACAGCGCGAGACCATCCATCCCAGGTAGGCGCACGTCGCTCACCACAACACCGGGAAAGTCGTTCGGTAATGCACGCAGCGCGCTGACCGCATCGCTAAACAACGCAACCTCGATGCCTTCCAATTGTAACGCTTGCGCGACAGCCGGACCGAGGGCGTCGTCGTCTTCGACCAGAACGACGTTGATAGGGTTGCGTTCAGTCATGCGCCAGGGATCAACATTGTGAAGCGCGTGCCGTCTGCCACTGGTTCTTCTATTAAATCTCCGTCAAGCCCACGCATGATGTCTTGTGAAATTACGAGACCTAGGCCCAGCCCTTCAGGCTTGGTCGTAACGAACGGCTGGAAGAGGCTGGCGCGTTGATCCGCTGTCAAACCGCAACCGTTATCGGTGACTGATAGTTTTCGAAACTTGCCCGTTTCTATAATGTCGATGTAAACCCGACCCTCTTGCCCAGTTGCATCGAAGGCGTTCTGCAAAAGGTTGATGAGCACCTGCTCGAGCGCAACATGCTCACCCCGAACTATCAGGTCGAGGGCAGCCTCCGGTGGCAAGGAAAGTTCAATATCAAGTTGCGTCACCCGGTCCCGCAGCAGCAATAGTGCACCATCGATCACTTGGCGCAAGGGGACATCGCGAGGTTCACGTTGGCCCCGGCGGCTGAATCGGCGCAGTTCGTCGGTTATGGTGCCGATTCTGTCGGCCAGGGCGGTTATTCTAGCAAAGTTGGGGATGGCCTCGGCATGGACTCCGCGTTCGCCCAGCCGTTCGCCGGTCTCCGCGAGTATCCGAATAGCGGCAACCGGCTGGCGAATTTCATGTCCGACACCGGCTGTAATCTGTCCAAGCGTCGCAAGCCGGTTCGCCTGTTGAAGCTGTTCGCGCAAACGCCCCGTCCGTTCGTTGACAAGGGCTTCTGCGCGGGCTTCACGTCTGCGAACGCCGAAGACTGCAAGCGCGGCGATGGCAGCGGTGAGCACCAGCAACAGAAGAAACAGCAAACGGCCGTTCGCTTTTGCTGCCGCCAGCGAAGTTGAAGTATCCGACAGCAAATGCAGGTTCCAATTAAGCGATGGAACTTGTTGGAGGCTTTCAATCACGGCAGGGGTGAGCGTCGACGCGCTGCTCCTTCGGGGGTCGAAGCGCGGCAGCTTCGCCTTACCAAATTGGCGCAGGTCCTGCTGTGCATCGCGTTTTCCGGGTGCAATCGGCTTTGTAGTATTAAAACGCCAAGCCGGATTGCTAGTGACCAGGATCACGCCATCAGCATCTGTTACATATACCCCGGACGTGGCCTTGGCCCAGCTGGCTTCGAGCGGGTTGAACTCTACCTTGATTGCCACCACCCCAACCGTGCCAGAAGCGGCATCGACTCGACGGGCGATATACAGGCCTGGTCGGCGACTGACCGTGCCGAGCGCAAACTCGGTTGCTACGCCTGAAGCCTTCGCATTCACAAAGTAGCGTCGGAAGCTATAGGCCGAACCGACAAAACTGTCTGGTCGGTTCCAATTGCTTGCTGCCAGCGTCATGCCGTCGCGGTTCATCAGGTAGATAACCGCAGCACCTGACTGTTTGGCAATTTGTTCAAGGCGCTGGTTGAGTCCGTTTTGCTGCGCACGGTCGCCTACCATCAGCGATTGAACCTGGGGGTCGCGTGCCAACACCAGCGGGACCAGACTGAATTTGTCCAACTCACTTTCCAACCCGGCTGCAAGGATTGCCGCTTCGTTGTCGGCCGCATTTTCTGCTTCATCAATTGCCGAAGCCTTCATGGTTCGATCGATCGCTAGCAAACCCAACGCGGCAAGCAGGAGGATTCCTATCGCGGTTATGCCAGCGAGGTATCGGCGGCCAGGCTGCGATGGTGAAGGCGTCTTGCCGGTCAGATTCATAAATTGTCTATCGCCCGACACAAAGGCAGCACGTCCCATGGAGCGAAAATCGATAACTGCATTGGCAAGTCTGGGAGAAATGGCAACGGGTGCAGCCCTTCATAATTACGTAAAGTCATCCACGTCGGGCCCCGCCCTCGGAGTGTCTGACGACAAATCTCATTCGCAGACTATGTCCGGAAATCCGCATTTATAGCAAGAATTTTGTCTGGAATATCAGAATTATTTCATATCAAATAACGTTATGTATCTGTTTTTATTATGTTACATCAAATTGGCATTATTGGTTGCAAGTGGATGGGTGCGCCTTATCCTGACACGGAACCGGGCACCCAAGTCCGGAAGAGGGGAAGAATTAATGCAGGCGATAACGCCGACCATCGGTGGAAATGACAAGCCAGTTAAGCTATCGTTCTATCGTCAACTATATGTCCAGGTGTTAGCTGCCATCTTCCTAGGTGCGCTTTTAGGGCATCTTTATCCTGACGTTGGGTCGGCATTAAAGCCGCTGGGTGACGGCTTCATCAAGCTGGTGAAGATGATCATCGCGCCGGTCATTTTTCTCACCGTCGCCACTGGCATCGCAGGAATGCGGAACCTGTCAACTGTTGGGCGCGTCGCGGGAAAGGCATTCGCCTATTTCCTGTTTTTCTCCACTCTTGCGCTGATCATCGGTCTTGTTGTTGGCAATATTGTGCAGCCCGGTGCAGGCCTTAATATTGATCCAGCTACCCTCGATGCCAGCAAAGTTCAGGGTTACGCAAAAACATCCGAAGGCCAAACGATAGCTGGCTTTCTGCTGAACATAATTCCCGAAACTTTGTTCAGCGCGATGACCGATGGCAACATATTACAGGTACTTCTCGTCGCAATTTTGACAGGGTTGGCGCTTTCTGCCACCCGCCCGCACAGCGACCTTGTGTTTGACGTCATCGTCTCGTTTAACGCGGTGGTCTTCAAACTCGTTCACATGCTGATGAAACTGGCTCCGATCGGCGCATTCGGAGCGATTGCGTTTACCATTGGTGAATTTGGCATAAAATCGTTAGCCAACCTCGCCGCATTGGTAGCCACCTTCTATCTTACGTCGCTGTTCTTCGTGATCGTCGTGCTTGGCGCCGTCGCCTATTTTGCAGGCTTCTCCATCTTCAAGATGATCCGTTACCTGCGCGAGGAACTGCTGTTGGTACTTGGTACGTCGTCGTCGGAAGCAGCGCTCCCCAGTTTAATGGAGAAACTGGAAATCGCCGGTGCGCGGAAATCAGTGGTCGGCCTTGTAGTTCCAACGGGCTATTCATTTAATCTCGACGGCACCAATATCTATATGACCTTGGCGGCGCTGTTCATTGCGCAGGCCGTGGGCATTGATTTGTCGCTGTCCGAGCAATTTGCGTTGGTACTGGTTGCCATGATCAGCTCAAAAGGGGCGGCGGGTGTTACGGGTGCAGGGTTTGTAATTCTTGCGACAACGCTATCGGTCGTGCCGTCTG
Organism: Sphingorhabdus sp.; assembly: GCF_044357595.1. GTDB lineage: Bacteria > Pseudomonadota > Alphaproteobacteria > Sphingomonadales > Sphingomonadaceae > Sphingorhabdus_B. The sequence continues at coordinate 4,726 of NZ_JBIKPH010000068.1, forward strand.
TACCGGTCGCAGGCATGGCGCTGATACTGGGTATTGATCGGTTCATGAGCGAATGCCGCGCGCTGACTAACTTCATCGGAAACGCCGTGGCAACGATTGTCGTCGCGCGATGGGAAGGCGCGCTTGATACCGAGCGTTTGGCGGCCGCGATGGCTGGTACACCAATGCCGTTGCCCGAAGAAGATCTAGAACGACATGAACGCAGCGGACCGCGCAGCGAAGCATTGGCAGAGGCATTGGGCAAGCCGTCATGATCGCGCGACGCACCTTGCTACAAAACCTTGCCGCGCTGTCGGCTGTTGGCGCCCTACAATTGGGCAGCATCATGCCTGCGTTTGCTGAAGAGCGCGAAGAAATTCTGTTGTGGCCCGGCAAGCCGCCCGGCCAGGGTGGGGTGACGGGTCCGGAAAAGGTCGGCGAAGCGGGCGCAGGATTGGGTGCACTGTCAAATATCTCGGTGCCCCGTATGCGCGTCTATCGACCGGAAAAGACAAACGGAGCGGCTGTTGTCGTGTGCGGCGGCGGCGGGTATTTCCGTATTCAGTTGAGGAAGGAAAGCACGCCGATTGCCCTTTGGCTGCAAGCGCGCGGTTTTACAGTGTTCGAATTGCTTTACCGCCTGCCGAACGATGGCTGGGATGCTTCCGTACCGTTCATGGATGCGCAACGGGCAATGCGGATCGTGCGCACAAGAGCACCAGAGTTCGGCATCGATCCAAAGCAAATCGGCATTATGGGTTTTTCTGCAGGCGGGCACCTCGCTGGGTTTACTGCACTGCAGCCGCAACGACAGCTTTATGCCGGGTCGGACAAATATGAGAAAGTCAGCGCCAGACCTGATTTCTCGGTACTGCTGTTCCCAGTCGTGTCTCTCCGGAAGCCCTATGATACAACGCGCACCCGGCGTGAAATAATTGGCGAAACACCCAGCGCAGAAGCAGAGAATGCCTGGTCGCTCGACACTTATGCCAGCGCTGATGCTCCGCCGACAATAATCTTTGCATCAGCGGACGATAAAACTGCTCCGCCGGGGCATGGCATCATGCTGTTTGAAAAGCTCAACGCTGCCGGTGCGTCAGCAGAGTTGCATATGTTTCGCGACGGCGGCCATGGCTGGGGTCTTGGCCGTCCGGAACAGGTCTTGAGCCAATGGCCAGAAATGTTCATAAAGTGGTTTGATTCAAGAAAAATAATACAAAACAAGCAGGGAGAATAATGATGGGGACCAAGATAATAGGTAAGCTGGCGTTGTTCAGCACAACTGCGTTGATGACCGCAAATATGGCGTATGCGCAAGATGCGGCGACCGTAGCGACCGAGGAGGCCGAAGCATCAATCGTCGTAACCGGCTCACGGATTCAAGGCGCGCAGATCAACGATGTTCTTCCTGTCACCGTTCTTGACGAGCAGCAGATTGAGAATACCGGCGCATCGTCAGGCGACGAATTGTTCCGTTCACTTCCGCAGAATGGAAGCATCGCGTTCAACGAACAAAACGCCACCACCCAGAACAACGTCCGCGGGGATGTCGGGTCGGTGAACCTGCGCGATTTGGGCACAGGAAATACATTGCTACTAATCAACGGCCGCCGGATGAACCTGCACCCCGGTTTTCAGACCGAGTTGCTGGTACCCGTAGTCAGTCCCGACACGAACGAGATTGCACCCGGCAGCGTTCGCCGGATTGAAGTCCTGCGCGACGGTGCTTCGGCCATCTATGGAGCCGATGCCGTCGCAGGCGTGATCAACACCGTGCTCAAGGGCAATTTGAAGGGCGGTTTCCTTGAAGGCGACTGGCGCGCGTCGGATGGAACCAGCCTGTATAGCTATTCCGTCAGCGGCGGATTGGGCTTTGATTTCGGCGGCGGACGGGGCAATTTGACCGTGTATGGCGGCCGTTTCCATGAAAACGGCTTGGGTTCGTTGGGCCGTGACTATTCGCGCGACGATGATCGCACGCGATTGCTCGTCGGAACCGATTTTGAAGGAGAGGCCTCTTTCAACAACCGCAACACTTTCGGGCCGTTCGGTCAATTCGATATTCAGACGTCACCCAACAGCCGGACACCGATAAACGACGACGACTTCTATTTGCAGCCAAGCACATTCACCGGTTGCCGCATGGATTTCCGCAACGGCATTTGTGCGCGTAACGGAGAAACGCCAACCACGGCGGTGCGTTATAACACCATATTCGGCAACTCGCTGATTAGCCGCAAGGACCGCTATAATGCGATGGCGCTGCTGAACTACGAATTGACGGACAGTGTCGAAGCGTATTTCGAAGGTAGCTATTATCGTTCGGAAAATCAGCGATTTAACGATGCATCGGCCATCTTGAGCGCCGTGCCTGTCGGCATTTCGCGTAATGCCTACTGGAACCCGTTTGGCCCAACCACGCTTGTTGGCGGCGGGGTCAACCCAAATCGTCTGCCTGGCACGACCATTCCGACAACCGGCGCTGATGTGATTATGGAGCGCTATCGCTTTGTCGATGGAGGCAACCGCAGCGTTTTGGTTGATAAGGATGCTTACCGTCTCGTCGCAGGTTTGCGCGGCAATTTCGGCGCGTGGGATTTTGACACCGGGTTCGTCTATTCCGAATCGAAGCTCACCGATCTTGAAACCAACCGCGTGTCGCTCACCGCGATGCAGCAATCGATCAACCGGACGACGTCCGATGCCTACAATCCGTTCAACGGCGGCTGCGTGGACGATCCTGGTCAAGGAGATTGTACGCCAAATCCGACGGCTGTGTTCGACACTTTCCGTATCGACGTGTCCCGCAAGGGCGGCACCAGCCTCGCACTGGCAGACTTCAAGGTCAGCCGTGACGACCTAATCGTACTCCCCGGCGGCAACGTTGGAGTTGCAACAGGTATCGAATGGCGTCGTGAGACCTTTTTCGATGATCGTGACCCCCGTCTCGACGGCACAATTACATTTACCGACAGCGTGACTGGCGTGTTCAACGGCAGCGACGTTGCGGGAACCAGCCCGTCACCCGACACAGATGGGTCGCGTACAGTTTATTCAGCCTTCGCCGAATTGTTCGTGCCTGTCGTCAGCGCAGACATGAATATTCCGCTGGTCGAAGAATTCAATGTGCAGATGGCCGGACGGGTCGAGCGGTTCGAAGATATTGACGCAACCGCGGCGGTCCCGCGCGTAGCCGCATCATGGACCACCATTCCAGGCGTCACATTCCGGGGTGCATGGTCGCAAGGTTTCCGTGCGCCAAATCTGGCGCAGGTCAATGATGACGGTACCACCCGGTCCAATACACGCGATGATTTCGTGGTTTGCCAGGCACAGGTCCGAAAAGGCCTCCTATCCAGCCTTGACGCCTGCCCCGGTGCCGGTGTCATCAGCTTCCGGTCGGGCGCTCGAAGCCTGAAGCCCGAAGATAGTGAAAGCATAAACCTGGGTATCGTGCTTGAGCCGAAGTTTATTCCCGGCCTGACACTGACCGCCGACTATTGGCGGGTAAAGCAAGCCGAGTTGGTTGGTACGTTCGGCGACGACAACGCAATTGCGCTTGATTTGCTCCGCCGTCTCGGTGGCAGCACCAATCCAAATGTTATCCGTGCTGCCCCGACCGTCGATGAAATAGCGTTGTTCACCGGTACTGGCCTTGCCCCGGCGGGCAAGATTGTTCAGGTGCTGGATCCGTACCTTAACCTTGATAGCCGCGTATCCAAGGGCTGGGACTTCGGGATGGCTTACAATGTGCCCGATTTCGGGGCAGGCAAGTTCCGCCTTCGCTTGAACGCGGCACGGCTAAACAGCTTCGTCCAGAGCGCGAGTGCTGACGGTGAGGAACTGCTCGCTGGAATTGCTTCCGGTAAACTACCAGCTGACGTCACGGTTGGCGGGCTGGGTGAATTGCTCGAAATCGACGGCCGTCCCAAATGGCGCGTCAGCGGATCGATCAATTGGGAAACCGGTCCAGTTGAGATCGGCCTGTTTGGCCAATATACTGGCAAGGTATGGGACACCAGTGTTGTCCGGGACATATTGTTGGTTTCAGATGATCCAAATGCCAACTTCTACCGGGTCAACGACCAGTTCCTTACCAACCTTTCGGTTTCTTACACGATCAAAAATGATGCCGGTCTTGACGGAACCCGGTTTCGATTTGCGATCAACAACCTGTTTGATAAGGCCCCGCCGCTTGCTGACGAAACCTATGGTTTCTACAGTGAGCTTTACACAGCGCGCGGGCGGGTCTTCCATTTCGAACTTCGCGAAAAGTTTTGATGTGATGCGGCGAGCAGGAACTTGGTTATTGCTCGCCGCATGGATTGGGATCGGGTCGGTTGCACAGGCGCAGCCACCCGCCACCCCAGCGTTATCTGGTTCCCAACCTATCCTGTCTGGTTGCCATACAGCGAAAGTTAGCGTTAAATTCGATTTTGAGGGCGCGTCCCGCTCTGTCTGTTATGTGGAGAGTGAACGGACGCTCTCAATTTTAGTGACACCCGAACACCTACCGCCAATTAACCCCAGCCCATGGTATGCCTTTCGCTACAGCGCGGCGGAAGGCGGGAATCTGACGGTGCATGTGCGTTACCTTGGCGCACGTCACCGTTATGCACCAAAATGGCGAGGACGTGGCGACCCTGCGGCGATTTCCGTCGTGGTTGCCAACGACGCCAGTTCGGTATCAATTACACTCCCGCCGGGCGAAGGTGTCATCAGTGGCCAGCCGCTTTTGACGAGTGCCCATTACGACAATGTACTTAGTCAGCTTACGGAAAGCGGCGGCGGCAGCCGGATTGTAATTGGTCAATCACATGATGGTCGACCCATCGAAGCCGTTCGTTTGGGCTCTACCGACGCTCCGCGCCTTGTGGTGCTGCTTGGCAGGCAGCATCCACCTGAAGTGTCGGGTGCCTTCGCAATGGACGCGTTTTCACTTAAGATTGCAGAATTGGTCCGTAACGGGTCCATAAACGGCAAAGAATTTCAGTTTCTGGTTGTGCCGTTACTCAATCCCGATGGAGTCGCGAGGGGGCACTGGCGGGGTAATCTAGGGGGGACGGACCTCAACCGCGACTGGGGAACGTTCAAGCAGCCGGAAACGCGCGCGGTAAATGATTGGCTGGCCTCGTTACCGCCACAAGTCAGGCCGGTTTTGATGCTCGATTTCCACTCCACCAACCGCAACCTTTTTTACGTGCAGGGTGATGAGGCAAATGCGCAAGGCAAGGCGTTCCTTGCTGCGTGGCTCGGGGGCAAGGAGAACGCCTTTGCAGGATATCCGTTCAAGATTGAGCCACGCGATGCCAATCCCGGCTCGGGCACGACAAAGAATTGGTTCAGCGCGAAATATGGTATTCCGGCCTATACCTACGAGGTCGGAGACAACTCCGACCCGGCAGCGGTGCGTGCTGCAGCGGAGGCGTTAGCTCAAAATTTGATACCATCTCTGGTTATGCCGCTTAAAGAGTGATGCACCCGCATATGTGCAGGGGCGCTGCTCAGTTCGATCCGGAGATTTTTTTAATGAGCCTTACCATCACCTATCGCGCAGCAGCGGTCCTTTCGTTCCTTGGGGCATCGTTCGCGGCCGCGCCAGTTATGGCAAAAGACTGCGCACCGCTTTCGGCCGGATCGTCGCAGATTGTTTTTTCCGGCTGGTCAGGGCCTAAACTGCCTGTCTTCGTGCACAAGCCGCAAACCGCTGGGGCCGATAGCCGTATCGTTTTCGTCATGCATGGCGTGCAACGTGACGGCGACCGTTATCGCGATGAATGGCGCGATCTCGCTGAAAAACACAATCTTATCGTGGTCGTTCCGACGTTTGGCAGAAAGGATTTTCCCACCACCGGTTCTTACAATCTTGGTAACATAGTCGATGAGAAGGGCCGAAAAACACCGAAGGCGAAATGGTCCTTCTCCGCGATCGAGCCTTTATTCGACAACATCGTTTGCCGCGTGTCTGGTGATCAACGGGGCTATGCGCTTTATGGTCATTCTGCCGGTGGGCAGTTCGTTCATCGCTATGTCGCCTTTGCCGATGCGCCCCGTATGGAAGCTGCAGTTGCCGCGAATTCTGGATGGTATACGATGCCCGACAATGGCGCTTTCCCATATGGCTGGGGCGGAGATGGGGCAGGACTGGTCGCGCCTGCAAAGGCGTTTCAGCGGCCGCTGACCATCCTGCTGGGCACCGAAGATATTGATCGCAACGATCCCAACCTGCGCATAAACGAAGAAGCAGATAAGCAGGGCCAAACGCGTTTCGATAGGGGGCATGGTTTCCTGACTGCTGCACGGAAGCAGGCAGGTCACGCAACGCCGCTCAACTGGAAGATCGCTTACGCACCGGACGTCGGGCACGACAATGGCCGCATGGCTCCGTTCGCCATCTCCCACCTTTTAGGCGCAACTGCCAGCGCACCATCGTCGCAGGTCGCAGTTAAGGCAGCTGCCGCTCTTGAAGAGTTACGGTCACGCAAGGACGTCACAGCGGCAATGGCCACGATAGTTGAGCTTGAGAGCGATTGGGCAATCCAGCGGCTCGTTGAACTAACCGAAATACCTGCCCCCCCGTTCTTAGAGGAAAAGCGCGGGCTGGCTTTTGCTCGCATGTTGCGTGAAATCGGTGGGCTCGACGTTCGAATTGACGCAGTTGGGAATGTAATCGCACGGCGCAAAGGCACTGGCGCAGGTCCTGCCTTCATGCTGGCTGCCCATCTCGATACCGTTTTTGCCAAAGACGTGGACGTGACGGTAAAACGGGACGGTGACCGTTTTACGGCCCCGGGCATTGGCGACAATTCACGCGGTCTGATATCGCTTTTATTGGTTGCACGTGCTCTGGAACGGCATGGCATTAACACCGAACGGGACATCCTGCTGGTCGGGACAGTCGGCGAGGAAGGCACCGGCGACTTACGCGGCATGCGCCATATCTTTGCGCAGCCCGACCACGGGATTGGCAGCGTGATTGCGATTGATGGCGGAGAGATGGGACGGCTAATCGACACAGCAGTTGGGTCAAACCGCTATCGGGTGATATTTACTGGTCCCGGCGGCCACAGCTATGGTGCATTTGGGACCGTCAATCCGCACCACGCCACGGCGCGGGCAATTGCCCGTTTTCTCGACCGCGCCGAACCCGTTACAGCCTTCGGTTCAAAGGCAACCTACTCGGTTGCATTGTTGGAAGGTGGCCTTGGCATCAACGTCATACCAACCGACAGCGCGTTCGAAATCGATCTGCGATCGTCGGACGCCAACCGTCTGGCTGCTCTAGATGCGATCCTGCGATCGGCAATTGGTGCAACGCTTGCCAGCGAGAATGCTGGTAAGAAACAAGGGGGGCTGTTGGCAGTCCAGATCAAGGATCTTGGAAAGCGCCCGGCAGGCACAAATGCGGCCGCCGCCCCGTTGGTCTCCAATGCTGAAGCGGCTCTTTCTTCTTTGGGCGTCGAACCTAGCCGAAACGCCTCATCCACCGATGCAAATCTGCCCATGTCGCTGGGCATTCCCAGCATAACCATTAGCCGTGGCGGCATCAGCGAGCGATCGCATTCTAATGAAGAATACTGGATTGCAAAGGACCCGCATCTTGGGCCGCAAGCAGCATTACTCATTAGTCTCCTTGAGGCTGGGGTCAGCAATGATATTGGCGATGCAAGATAGGTAATAAACGCCTAAAAAGAACCGCCAAGGCGCCCAAGCCATGCCAGTGCGGACTATGGCGGCTCGGTACCGGCACCCGGTCAGCGGAGAGCGGGACCGGCAAATAGAGAGCGAAAGGCATTTGTCTTTTATTGGGCACTTCTTATTTGGCCGTGAATGTTGACAAGTAGGCGCAAAGCTGGCCTGACTGTTTTCATTTTTTTCAGCGTTCTGATTGGAACGCCCACGCAAAAATCATGGAAATTCAGTGTTTAAGTCGGCCTTGGATGGGGCATGGCCGGTTTATGCGATTGGCACTGCATCCGTGTGCAGTTGAAACATCCAATAACTAACGTTCATTCTACCACCCCCCCAAACGTAACCATTCATCTGTTACCATATCAGACTTGCCGTGAACGACATGGTAGCTCCGATGCTGCGCTCCTGTTGCACAGGCGTGATTGGGCAAGATGCGAACGCGGTCGCCAATGGCAAGGTCCGGAAGCACACTCCTTGACCCCGGACGAAGCGTTACAATGCCGTGCTCTT
>NZ_JBIKPH010000069.1:0-12851 GCF_044357595.1 Sphingorhabdus sp.
TCCAAGAAGCGGTTCGACTGCGCCGATGCTTCCATAATTTCCTTGCGGCCCATATTTGTTAACTGGTCCACCCGCTTGCCAAATTCAGGGCTGTTAACGTCCTGTGCGACCAAATCGGCGACATAAGCCTCTACACGCTGCGCAAGCTTGCTTTGCTGCTCATCGGTCACTGGAACCAGCCCCATTGCCTGTTGCGGGGCAACAGTGGGCACAGGATCTGGCGGGGTCAGCTTCAGCTCTTGAAATGTCTGGGTTACGGTTTCAGTCGACATGGCCAAAAATCCCTCAGTCCTTAGATATTGCAACAGATGGAACCAGTGCCCGACCATTTCAAGCACTTCTATCACCAACTGTATTATTTTTCTAATACAGCTTCTTTGTCGTCCTTCAAAGCAGCTTCGACCAGCGGGGATAATCCTTCGACAACCCGCGTTACGCCCTTGGCATTGGGATGGATGTTGTCCGGCAGCATCAATGCCGCATCCGTCACCACGCCATCAAGGAAAAACGGGTAGAGCTTCGCGTCAAATTGTTTCGACAATGCGGGAAATATTCCATTGAAAGATTTTCCATAATCTTGACCCATGTTGGGCGAAGCCAGCATGCCGGTGAGCACAACCGGAATACCGCGCCGTTTCAACTCGTCCATCATTGTCGTCATATTTGCTTTGGTTTCCGAGGGCTTAATCCCCCGCAACATGTCGTTGCCACCAAGGCCAAGCACAACCAGATCAGGCTTTCGCTCAAGATTATCGAGCACGAAGGCGAGCCGCGCTTTTCCGGCTGCCGTGGTATCACCGGACACGCCAGCATTATGAACACGCGCCTTAATGCCTGCTGCCTGCAACGCGGCCTGCAACTGCGGCGCAAGCCCTTCGCCAGGGGCAAGGCGGTATCCGGCGTAAAGGCTGTCCCCGAACGCGACGACCAGCCTATCATATTGCGCGACCTTGGTGCCATGAGTCACTTCGGTCTTGGTTTCTGCTACAGGATTAGACCCGCATCCTGACAGCCCTTGGATTGCGACACATAACGCCCCATATAGCCAAAAACTTCTCATAAGGATTTTTCCTTGCACGCTCCGGTTAATAACAAAGTGGATATGGCAATCCGCGCAGCAAATGTCACCCTTAGCCTTGGCAGCAACGACGCATCGGTGTCGATTTTACGCGGGGTATACCTTGAGGTACCCTATGACAGCAGTGTGGCATTGCTTGGGCCATCGGGGTCAGGCAAATCGTCGCTGATGGCCGTACTCGCCGGGTTGGAGCAGGCAAGCGGTGGAACTGTGCTGGTCGATGGCCTTGATTTCACCAAGTTGGATGAAGACGAACTCGCGCGCGCGCGCCGTGGACGCATTGGTATCGTATTGCAGGCATTTCACCTTTTGCCGACCATGACGGCGCTTGAAAATGTCGCAATTCCTTTAGAGTTAGCTGGTCTCGAAGACCCGTTCGGACGGGCACAAAGCGAGCTTGAAGCCGTCGGCCTTGGCCATCGCCTTACGCATTATCCATCGCAATTATCCGGCGGCGAACAACAACGCGTCGCCATTGCCCGCGCAATGGCCGCTGGGCCAAAGATCATCTTTGCGGATGAACCGACGGGCAATCTGGATGGGTCGACCGGCACCTCAATTATCGACCTTTTGTTCGCGCGCCGCGCCGCCTTGGGCGCGACATTATTGATCATCACGCACGACCCCGAACTTGCACGCAAATGTGACCGCGTAATCTCCATGCAGGACGGCCATGTCGTGGAGAGCGCGGCTTGAACCTGACGCTCGCTGCCATTTGGCGTATATCGCGTCGTGATTTGTCCGCACATATTCGCGGGCTACGTTTGCTTGCGATTTGCCTGTTCTTGGGCGTGGCGACCCTCGCAGCCATTGGCAGCCTGACCGCTGGCATAGCCGATGAACTGTCGCGGCGTGGCCAGACCATCCTTGGCGGCGACGTCGAAATCGGCATCGCACAACGTGAAGCGACGCAAGCCGAAATGGCGGCAATGCGCAAAGCTGGCCAAGTCTCCCAAACTGTCCGATTGCGCGCGATGGCTATTGCCGGTGAAGCAGGCGGAGACAGCCTGCTGGCAGAGTTAAAGGCCGTAGACAGTATTTATCCGCATTATGGCGCATTAACCTTGCGTGGTGGCGGCAGCGTCAAGGCACCAGCCAAAGGCGAAATTTACATCGGTCCGACCTTGTCCGAACGGCTCGACATTAAAATCGGTGGTACCGTCCGTTTTGGCGAGGAACGGTTCAAAGTGGTGGGCATTATTGACCAAGAACCTGATCGTTTGGGCGAAGGCTTCACGCTTGGTCCAGTCGCCATCATCAACATGGCCTCGTTACCGGACACCACTTTGATCCAACCGGGCAGCATGTATGAGGCGAAGTACCGCATAAAACTATCCGCAAACGAAGACGCCGCCGCCGTCGCAAAAACGCTTGAGGCGCAGTTCCCCTCGGCGGGTTGGGACATTACGGATCGCTCCAACGGCGCGCCAGGAACGCGGCGCTTTATTGAACGTATGGGGCAGTTCCTGACGCTGGTTGGCCTTGCCGCATTGGTCATTGCAGGCATTGGCGTTGGCAATGGTGTGAGCAGTTACCTTGCCAGCAAGCGCGCAAGCATTGCCACGCTGAAAGTGACAGGCGCCGACAGCGGGACAATATTCCGTATCTATATGCTCCAAATCCTGGCTGTTGCCGCAGGTGCGGTTATCGCTGGCCTTGCGGTGGGCAGTGTCATGCCTTCGGTCATTGGCTGGGTTGCTGGCGACATTTTGCCGGTCGCACCGGGCTTTAATCTGCATCCCCTGCCGTTGCTCGTCAGCGCGATCTACGGCCTGCTCATCGCCATTGCCTTTGCCCTGCCGCCCTTGGCCCGCGCGCGCACAGTTCCCGCCGCTGGCCTGTTCCGTGCCATTGTAGAAGGCAATGCCCGCATCGACCGGCGCAGCGCATTTTGGGTCGTGTCCGCAATCATCGCGATCATCGCGCTCGCGGTTCTGACTGCGCGGGAGCCTTTATTCTCGCTGGCATTTATCGGCGCGGCCTTTGGCTTGTTGCTGTTGCTTACCATAATTGCGTGGCTGCTGCGTGCCATCGCCTTGCGTGTTCCACGGCCAAAGGCACCGCTGCCGCGTTTGGCGCTCGCAAACCTGCATCGCCCCGGCGCGCAAACTCAGGCATTGGTGGTGGCGCTTGGGCTTGGCCTCACCTTATTTGTGACGCTCGCTGCCATCCAAACGAGCATTAACAACGAAATCAAGAATAGCGTACCCGACCGCGCGGCGAGCTTCTTTGCATTGGACATCCCGCGTGAAGGCGCAGCCCAATTCACGCAGATGGTCAAAGAAGCCGATCCTAAGGCCACCATCAACATGATACCCGCCTTACGCGGCACTATCATCGAATATGGCGGACAGCGCGTTGACCAGCTGGAGGAACTGCCCGAAGGCGCATGGGTCCTGAACGGTGATCGCGGCCTGACCTATAGCAGTGCATTACCCAAGGGCAGCGAGATCGTGGCGGGGCAGTGGTGGTCCGCCGATTACAAAGGCCCGGCATTGGTTAGCCTTGAGGCCGAAGTGGCCAAAACATTGGGCGTCGGCGTTGGGGATAGCCTCACCATCAGCCTACTTGGTGTCGAAGTTCCCGCCCAAATAACATCCTTGCGCACTGTCAAATGGGATAATTTCGGCCTAAACTATGTCATGGTGTTTTCGCCGGGAAGCCTTGACGCCGCGCCGCACAACATGGTGGCGACATTGACGGTGTCAAAACCGGCGGAGCGCATATTGGCAAAATCGATCCCGCCGACCTTCCCCTCCTCGTCTTTGATCGAGGTTGGTGAGGTCACCGCGCAGATCACCGTTCTGCTAACCCAAATGGCGCAGGCGATTGCCGCTGCGGCGTCTATCGCTATCTTGGCTGGTATTGCGGTGCTTGTGGGTGCAATCGCCGCCGCGCGGCAGTCGCGCATTTACGACAGCGTCATCATGAAAATGTTGGGCAGCACAAGAGGGCAGATTTTGGGCGCTCAGGCACTTGAATATGGCATATTGGCGGTCGTTCTGGGTCTGGTGTCGCTGTTGCTTGGCATGTTGGCGGCTTATTATGTTGTGGTCCAAATCTTCGATTTCAGCTTCATGCCGGATTATTCGATTTTGGCGCTCACGCTCATTGGCGGCGCTGGATTAACCTTTGTTCTTGGCATCATCGGCTCGCTACCCATATTGGCCGCAAGGCCTTCAGAGGCATTACGCAGCCTCTAATCTCGCGCCAAATTCGTGGCGAGTGGCGCTGACAGGATCAGTTGCGCCATATGATATATAAGCGTCGGCAGCAGCACCATGCCGGCAATCGCTGGCGGAAATATCGTCGCGGCGAGCGGTGCGCCGATGGCGATACTTTTCTGTCCGCCGGAAAACAACATCGTAATCCGGTCACCGCGTGGAAGCTTCATAACCCCACCCAATGCCCACGCGCCGCCAAAGCCGACCAGCAGCAAGCCCGACACAGCAAGAGCCAACCACGCCAATTCATCGCCGCGCACAATGCTCCAGATGCCTGCAACAACTGCGCCTGAAAAGGCCACATAGACCGCGATAGCAATTGATATGCGGTCCATCCACGTGGCCAGGTCCTTGTGCGCATCAACCCATGGCTTGCACCAACGTTGCGCCATTTGGCCCAGCGCAAAGGGCAAAAGGAGGATGAGCGCAATGCGACCGACAGCTTGGCCAGAGACGGTCGCCTCCCCCACATGCGCCAGCAGCGCAAACAGCAAAGGCGAGAGCACAACGCCGATCAAGTTGACCAAAGCCGCAGCAACAACGGACGCTGCAACATTGCCACGGGCCAGCGCGCAATAGGCTGCCGCTGATTGAACGGTCGAGGGCAATATTCCTGTAAACAGCAATCCCAAAGCAAGTATCGGCGGCAATATATTGTCAAAAATATGTGACATGGCCAATCCCGCAGCAGACATCACGCCAAATACGAACAGGAAAATGGCCCCCTGCAGCTGCCAATTGCGTACGCCACTGGCAACTTCATGGCGTGGCAAACGCACGCCGTTCAGGAAAAACAAAAGGAATATCGCCGCCGACGAGATAAGCGACGCAACCTCCGCCGCCTGACCGCGCACGGGTATAAAACTTGCCAGCAATATCGTGGCGAGTAACAAAAGGACAAAGCGATCAGCGAAGATACGAGCGAACATCCGAGCGCTTTGACCGTTGCAATCGCGTATTGCAACACCAGCGATGTTGCGCTGCAGCGGATATTGCGTTAGTGGCGCGCGAGAATCTGGTGGCGTGTGGCTGCTATGAAGACCTTCCAAAAGGCCCATTTCCAAATGTCATTGCGTAACATCGCCATTATCGCGCACGTCGATCACGGCAAAACCACCCTCGTTGACCAACTGTTCCGTCAGTCTGGCACATTCCGCGACAACCAGCGCATCGAAGAGCGCGCAATGGATTCAAACGACCTCGAAAAAGAACGCGGGATCACCATTCTTGCCAAGTGCACATCGGTAGAGTGGGATGATCACAAGGGTGAAAAAACCCGCATCAACATCGTCGATACACCGGGTCACGCGGACTTTGGCGGCGAAGTTGAACGCATCTTGTCGATGGTCGACGGCGTCATCCTTTTGGTGGATTCGTCCGAAGGCGCCATGCCGCAAACGAAGTTTGTTACCGGTAAGGCGCTTGCTTTGGGACTTCGCCCAATCGTTGTCGTAAACAAGGTAGACCGCCCTGACGAGCGCATTCAGGAAGTGTTGGACGAAGTGTTCGACCTTTTCGTATCGCTCGACGCCACCGACGAGCAGCTTGATTTCCCAGTACTCTATGCATCGGGCCGTAATGGCTATGCCTCGACCGACCCAAGCGCGCGCGAAGGCACGCTGACGCCGATGTTTGAAACGATCGTCAGCCATGTACCGGAACCAAAGGCCGACGTTGACGGCGAATTCAAAATGCTCGTCACTTTGCTTGACCGCGATAACTTCCTTGGCCGCATTCTGACTGGCCTAGTGTTATCGGGCACGGTCAAGGTGAACCAACAAATCCATGCGCTGAACCCTGACGGCAAGATCGTCGAAACCGGCCGCGCATCGAAGATTATGTCCTTCCGTGGCCTGGAGCGCGTTCCAGTGGAAGAAGCGAAGGCAGGCGACATCATATCTATCGCCGGTATGACCACCGCGACCGTCGCCGATACTATCGCCGAGCCGTCGGTGACTGAGCCGCTTCAGGCCCAGCCAATCGATCCGCCAACATTGTCGATGCGCTTTTCGGTGAACGACAGCCCAATGGCTGGCCGTGAAGGTACAAAAGTCACTAGCCGCATGATCCGCGACCGCCTCTTGCGCGAAGCGGAAAGCAATGTGGCCGTCCGCATCACGGAAGCAGAAGACAAGGATAGCTTCGAAGTGGCTGGCCGCGGCGAGCTGCAATTGGGTGTTCTCATCGAAACAATGCGCCGCGAAGGCTTTGAGCTTGGCATCAGCCGCCCACGCGTGCTGTTCCGCGAAGACGAAAAGGGCCAACCGACCGAGCCTTATGAAACCGTCGTGATCGACGTCGACGATGAATATTCGGGGACCGTTGTCGAGAAAATGGCCGTTCGCAAAGGTGACATGACCGATATGCGTCCTTCGGGTGGCGGCAAGACGCGCATCACCTTCAGCGCCCCTTCACGCGGCCTAATCGGCTATCATGGCGAATTCCTGTCCGACACGCGCGGCACCGGCATCATGAACCGCTTGTTCGAAAAATATGGCCCACATCGTGGTCCGATTGAGGGCCGCAAAAATGGCGTGCTGATTTCCAACGGCGCCGGTGAAGCGGTGGCTTACGCCCTTGGCCCATTGGAGGAACGCGGCATCTTGATGGTCTCGCCGGGTGAAGCCCTATATGAAGGCATGATTATTGGCGAAAATGCCAAACCAGATGACCTTGAAGTCAACCCGATGAAGTCGAAGCAGCTGACGAACTTCCGTTCAACCGGCAAGGACGACGCCATTCGCCTCACCCCGCCAAAGCGTCTGACGCTTGAGCAAGCCATTGCATATATCGATAACGATGAAATGGTGGAGGTTACGCCGAAGAACATTCGTTTGCGTAAGCGCTTACTTGACCCCAATGAGCGGAAAAAAGCATCACGCGCCAAGCAGGCCGCATAAAGCAGAAAAGGGCGTCGGTTTCGACGCCCTTTTTCTTTGGGCAACGACCCTAAATGGCTTCCCCTGCCGCGACGCCGCTGGCCCACGCCCATTGGAAGTTGTAACCGCCGAGCCAACCGGTGACGTCCACCGCCTCGCCTATGCAATATAGCCCTGGCATTTTCTTTGCCTCCATCGTCTTTTGCGACAGGCCATCGGTGCTGATCCCGCCCAATGTGACCTCTGCCTTGGCATAGCCCTCACTGCCATTGGGCACAAATGGCCAGTTGCCGAGTAGCGCGCCCGCACCCACCAATTTCCGGTCGTTTTGGTCGGCAAGGTTGCCGAGTAGCCCAATTTTGGCAGCAAGCGCTTCAGCCAACCGCGCAGGCAACACGCGGTCCAGCGTTGACCGTAATGTCGCGCGTGGACGCGCGCGTTTTTCTGCCAAAAGCAACTCAGTTGCATCCAGCGATGGCAGAAAATCAATTTCGACTTGATCCCCCGGCCGCCAATAGCTGCTGATTTGTAGAACCGCAGGACCGCTGAGGCCACGATGGGTGAACAACGCTGCTTCACGGAACGCGGTCTTCTGATGTCGGGCAACAACCTCTGCCGACACCCCCGACAGCTCACGAAACAATATGTCGTCACCCCCGAGTGTTAATGGCACGAGCGCTGGTCGGGGTTCCACAATCTTCAAGCCAAACTGGCGACCCAGATCATAGGCAAAGGCAGTTGCGCCCATTTTGGGAATGCTTGGGCCGCCCGTTGCGATCACCAATGCTCCACCCTGCGCACGAACGCCATTATATGTAACGTGATAGTCGCTTCCATCATGTGTGACTTCACCCACGGGCGCGTCAAATACGAAATCCACGTGCCCCCCCGCAGCAGCAGACTTGTCGCATTCAGCCATCAGCATTTCGACAATTTGCCGCGCTGACCCGTCGCAGAACAATTGCCCCAGCGTTTTTTCATGAAACGCGATATTGTGGCTGCGCACGAGTTCGATAAAGTCCTGCGGCGTGTAACGTCCAAGCGCTGACTTTGCGAAATGCAGATTTGCAGACAAATAGCGTTCCTGTGCATGTGTCGTCGTCGCGTTCACATTGGTGAAGTTGCACCGCCCTCCGCCCGAAATCAGGATTTTCTTACCCGGACCGGATGCATGATCAATCACCAGCACGCGTTTTCCGCGTTGCCCGGCGGTCAATGCGCACATGAGCCCAGCCCCACCGCCACCAAGAATAATTGCGTCATATTTATTTGAAAGTGCCATTTCGTCCCCCTGCACTGCCTGCGCTATATTGCCAAGCGCTATGCTTTGCGGCAAAGCGCCGTTCATGACTGAAGACACCAAATCCGCGGGTACCGACACCCCACCCGATCACTTATCGATTAACCCGATGAGCCCGCATTTCGATGGCGACCTATTGTCGCGCGGCATCGGCATCCGTTTTAAGGGCGCAACCCGCACCACGGTTGAGGAATATTGTATTTCCGAAAGCTGGATTAAGGTGCAAGCGGGCAAAGCGCGCGACCGCAAGGGCAATCCGTTGCTGATTAAATTGAGCGGTCCAGTCGAAGCATGGTTCGAGGACCTTGGGGACGACGCGCCTGTCGCGAAGCTCTAACGTTCGCTTAACTTAACGTTTAGGGAAAACCGAAATCAGCTTCGCCAGTTGATCGTCAATTGGGTTGAGTTTATCATCTTGTGTGTTGCCAAGCCGCACGATCGTCAACCGATGCTGAGGTGAAACCACAACAAACTGCCCAAGATGGCCCAAAGCGGCAAAGACATCGGATGGTGCCTTTCCGGGAAACAGCACCTGATCCCGACCGTCATTGCGCTTATGGTTCAACCACAGATGCGCACCATAGCTTTTGTCATTGGGGCTCTGCGTTTTCATAAAGCGCGTCCAACTGGTTGGCATCATTTGCGCCGACCGAACTGCGCCATTGTTCCGCAAAAATTCGCCAAACTTTGCCCAGTCACGCGCCGTTGCATGGATCATGCTTCCCCCCAGAATTGTGCCGTTGCGGTCAAATTGAGGTATCGCGCTCGTCATACCAAGCGGTTCAAACAAACGGCCACGGGCATATTCCAACATCGCATCACGGCGCACAGCGGGGTCTTTGCTGTCGGTCAAGGATCGGGTCATAATGTCGGAAAGAATATGGCTGGTGGCCGTGCTATATTCAAATTTTTCACCGGGAATGGCCTCCAACGGCCTGGTCTCGGCATAGCGCGCAACATTTTCCCGACCATCAAGAAACAACATGCGCGGTGTATCGGCATCAAAAATCTCGACGCCGCCTTCCGCCATTTCGGTATGGTCTAGCCCCGATGACATATGCAGCAAATGGCGCAGCGTTATTTTGGCACGCCCATCGCGCGGCGTTTGCCACTCGGGGACAATCGCTGGCGTATCCAATGCCAGCCGCCCGTCTGCGACCATCATACCGACCAACACGGCAGTAACACTCTTGGCCATTGACCAGCTGATCAGCCGTGTGTCCGGTCCGTATCCCGGCGCGTAACGTTCGGCGACCACACGACCGCCTTCCATCACCACCAAGGCGCGTGTTTCGGAAAGCGCAGGATCTTCAAAAAATGGCGCGATGACTTTTGATAGCTTTTCTTCGCTAACCGATGCGTCGTCGACAGTCATCGTAAAGCCTGGCCCAGCAGGCTTTTTGGGTTGCTCTGAAGCACAACCGGCAAGCGCCAGAGCAAAGATGGCGCAAAAAGCGGTTGCGGCGGGACGGAATTTGTTTCTAGGCATAGCGCGCTTCGATGCACCAAATGGAGGGCCCATGGCAACCGCAACTTCGACCCAAATAACAAAAGAAACACCACGCCGGTTCAAAAAGCTGAAGATTGTGGGTGCAATCCTATTCGGCGTTGCTGCCGTGTGGTTGCTATGGAACTGGAACAGCATAACGGGGCAAGCGCGGGTTGCTGCGGCTTATGGTGCGCACATTACATGCGCGTGCCGTTATATCGAAGGTCGCGATATGGCATCTTGCGAAACCGATAAGGAAAAAGGGATGGAGATTGTGCGGCTAAGCGACGATCCCGAAAACAAGCGCATCTATGCCTCGGTACCCTTTTTGGCGAAGGCGGTTGCCGAACGGCGCGGTGCCTTTGGCTGTATGCAGTTGAATGAAGCGGAGATCGAAGCGCTTTAAATTGTCTCTGTGCGATCGCTGGATTTAATAGGGCCTGACCCTAGCTGGCTAAGGCTAACTCCACCGCCACTGTTTCCTCAATCCAACCTCCACCAAGAACCCGGTCACCGTCGTACAAAACAGCAGCCTGCCCGGGCGCGACACCATATTCAGGCACGTCGAAACGCAGCCATTCACCGTCAAGCTGGGCGGCGACCGGGCGCGACATGGACCGTACCTTTGCCATCACTGGCCGGTTTCCAATATTGGTTAGCCAGTTGGAGTCGATGATGCGCGCTGCCTGAACCGCAAGCGCCGCGCGCGGACCGACAATCACGCGCTGCGTAGCGGGGTCAAGGCGGATGACATATAGGGGTACTGGCTGGCCCCCAACCTCAAGACCTTTGCGCTGACCAACTGTGTAATGGATAAGTCCCTTGTGCTGACCAAGTACGCGACCATCGAGATGTACGATGTCACCGCCGATTTCAGCATCGGGCCGAATTTTACGCACTACGCTGGCATAATCGCCATCTGGTACAAAGCAGATGTCTTGACTGTCGGGCTTCATAGCCACGATCAGTCCCATTTCCTGCGCAATAGCGCGCACCTGTGGCTTGGGCATCCCGCCCAGCGGAAAGCGCAGATATTCCAGTTGGTCTTGGGTAGTCGCAAACAGGAAATAGCTTTGGTCACGCGCAGGGTCGGCAGCGCGATGAAGCTCCGAGCCGGCTTCGCCCTCGACGCGGCGGACATAATGGCCAGTCGCAAGGCAATCTGCCCCAAGCTCTCGCGCCAGCCGGAACAGGTCCGTGAACTTTACGCCCATGTTGCAGCGCACGCAGGGAATTGGGGTTCGTCCTGCCATATATTCATCCGCGAAATGGTCGATGACCGATTCGCGGAACCGGCTCTCATGGTCGAACACATAATGCGCAATGCCAAGCTTATCCGCGACGGCGCGCGCATCGCGGATATCCTGACCGGCGCAGCATGCCCCTGCGCGCTTTACAGCGCTGCCATGGTCATAAAGTTGCAAGGTGACACCAATCGTTTCTGCGCCCGTCCTTGCGGCAAGGGCCGCTACTACAGACGAATCAACGCCACCCGACATAGCAACGACGATTCGCTTGCCGCTTACGTCAGGGCCCAGTTGAAAATCGGAATGATATATGTCGTCGGTCATAAGAAGGCGTCCCTAAAAGCTTAACCAACAAATAGCCAGTTTTCTCATGAGTTTCCGGATGCGGGCACATTGCCAACGGTGTTGAAAAGGCACGGGCAGGTAATTCCACTTGGCATCATCTGGACGGCATATTTACCTCATATTAGAATTTAGGCGGGTAGCGTGAAGTGATGGAAATGAATTTCCCCCACCGCGCGATGAGCACACACCCCGACCTCTCGAAGGAAAACCGCGAGTCGGTTCTGGAAGCAGCGCGTGCGCGGCAGGCAAAAAGCCGGACCGTCCGCGCAATGCGTCTTGCTGCACATGGTAACATAAACGACGGCGGCGGTCTTGCCGCGCGCATTCAGTGTTTCGCGGCGGAGCCCAACTCGGATGTTGAGGTACGCGGATCCTTTTGGCAAAAAACGGCGCCAGCAGAAATGAATGAAGATCCCATATACCATTCCACTTCAGCTAATAATAAGAATCTCATCTTACCTCTTTCCAGAACAGGCCCAGAATTGAACCTCAGGGCGCATGGAGCAGACAAAAATCATGATTGAAAATCAGAAATTCCGACCATCACAGGTCGTTGGCCCGTTAGGCGAGCCACTTACCCTAGATAGCCTGCCACCTCGTGGCACGACGCGTTGGGTCGTGCGCCGCAAGGCCGAGGTTGTCGCAGCCGTCAGTGGTGGGTTATTGTCGATCAATGATGTCTGCGAACGTTACAACCTAACGCTTGAAGAATTTGCGTCATGGCAGCGCGCAGTTGACGGGTGCGGGATGCCGGGCCTTCGTGTGACCCGTATCCAGCATTATCGTGATCTTTACGAGCGGCAGCAGAAATACTGACGTGAGGGTCAGGAATTATGAAAATCACTCTCGAGGCGTCAGTTAGGTCCTGAACCCAAAAATGGTTTCGGTTAGATACTAAGAAAACCCAGCCACTGCGGCTGGGTTTTCTTTGTCGCGTTTGGACTTTGCCCAACGGCGCAGGATCAATTTTCAATAACTCAATGCCAGTCACATTCATTATGACTTTTTCATGCCGTTTGTCGAAACATATCAGGCATCAGTCTGTATTGTTACCCACAGGGTTTCAGGCTACTCTAAAGCGTAAATCTTCTTTTAACCCTTTGACGTTCCTCGCCTTGCGACAAGTGACTTATTAGGGTAATACAGCTATATTACGGTCATTAAGAGGAAGCTCACGCTCCCCCGGCACTGAACTTGGAAAACCAGTATGAATTACGAGACAACGATGAGCGGCGCGCTGAATGACGAAATGCAAGACGATAACGCGGATCGCAACCGGCGTCGTATAA
>NZ_JBIKPH010000158.1:0-4815 GCF_044357595.1 Sphingorhabdus sp.
GCTGATCCCGACCGAGGAAATCTTCGGCCGTTATTCCGCATTCGACCTTATCGATGAAAAGACTGGCCGCATTTATGTGGAAGCGGGCGATGAAATCACCGCCGAAAACCTCGAAGCGTTGGACAAGGAAGGCATCGACAGCCTTGAGCTGCTCGACATTGACCATGTCATCACGGGTGCATGGATGCGCAACACGTTGAAGGCCGACAAGGCCGAGAACCGGGACATGGGCCTTGATGCGATCTACCGCGTCATGCGTCCTGGCGAACCGCCAACGCGCGAAACCGCAGAAGCGTTGTTCGCTGGTCTGTTCTTTGATGCAGACCGCTATGACCTGAGCGCGGTTGGCCGCGTAAAGCTCAACATGCGTTTGAACTTGGATGTTGAAGACACCCTCACCACACTGCGCACGGAAGATATCCTCGCCGTGGTCAAGGAACTGGTGAACCTGAAGGACGGCAAGGGCGAAATCGATGATATCGATAACCTCGGCAACCGTCGTGTGCGTTCGGTCGGCGAATTGCTGGAGAACCAGTATCGCGTAGGCTTGCTGCGTATGGAGCGTGCCGTGAAGGAGCGGATGAGCTCGGTCGATGTATCGACTGTGATGCCAAACGACCTGATTAACGCAAAGCCAGCGGTTGCTGCTGTGCGCGAATTCTTTGGTTCGTCGCAATTGTCGCAGTTTATGGATCAGACCAACCCGCTTTCGGAAGTCACCCATAAGCGCCGTGTTTCGGCACTTGGACCAGGTGGTCTGACCCGTGAGCGTGCAGGCTTTGAAGTCCGCGACGTGCACCCGACCCATTATGGCCGTATCTGCCCGATTGAAACGCCGGAAGGCCCGAACATTGGTCTGATCAACTCGCTGGCATCGTTCAGCCGCGTGAACAAATATGGCTTTATCGAAACGCCATATCGCAAGGTCGTGGACAATAAGGTCACCGACGACGTGGTGTATCTCTCCGCGATGGAAGAGCAAAAGAACACCATCGCGCAGGCAAACGCCGAATTGAACGCAGATGGCAGCTTTGTCGAAGATCTGATTTCATCGCGTGAAGCAGGTGAATTCCTGATGGCGCCGCGTGACCAGATTACTTTGATGGACGTTTCGCCAAAGCAGCTTGTTTCGGTTGCAGCATCGCTCATTCCCTTCCTGGAAAACGATGACGCCAACCGCGCTTTGATGGGTTCCAACATGCAACGTCAGGCTGTGCCTCTGCTGCGTGCAGAAGCACCATTTGTTGGAACCGGCATGGAAGAAACCGTGGCGCGTGACTCCGGCGCTGCCATTGGCGCACGCCGCACAGGCATTGTCGACCAAGTCGATGCAACCCGCATCGTTGTGCGCGTAACTGGCGATGTTGAACCCGGCAAGTCGGGCGTAGACATTTACACGTTGCAGAAATTCCAGCGCTCCAACCAGAATACCTGCATCAACCAGAAGCCTTTGGTGAAGGTCGGTGACGTAATTGAAGCTGGCGACATTATTGCTGATGGTCCTTCGACTGAGCTGGGTGAGCTCGCATTGGGCAAGAACAGCCTCGTCGCGTTTATGCCTTGGAACGGATATAACTACGAAGATTCGATCCTGATCTCCGAGCGTATCGTGAAAGACGATGTGTTCACATCGGTCCATATCGAAGAATTCGAAGTAATGGCCCGTGACACGAAGCTTGGACCAGAAGACATCACCCGCGATATTCCAAATGTGGGTGAAGACGCGCTTCGCAGCCTTGATGAAGCCGGCATTGTCTACATCGGCGCTGAAGTGCACCCGGGTGACATTTTGGTCGGCAAGATCACGCCAAAGGGCGAAAGCCCGATGACACCAGAAGAAAAACTGCTGCGCGCCATCTTTGGTGAAAAGGCAAGCGATGTGCGTGACACGTCGCTGCGTCTCTCGCCAGGCGTTGCGGGTACTGTGGTTCAAGTCCGCGTCTTTAACCGTCATGGTATCGACAAAGACGAACGTGCGATGGCCATCGAACGTGAAGAAATTGAGCGCCTTGCGAAGGACCGCGAGGACGAACGTTCGATTTTGAACCGTGCGACTTACAACCGCTTGAAAGATATGCTCATTGGTCAGACTGCAGCAGCAGCGCCAAAGGGCATTAAAAAGGGCGACATCATAACTGAGGATAATCTCAGCGAAGTCGAACGTTACGAATGGTGGAAAATCGCCGTTGCCGACGACAAGGTCCAAGGCGATCTTGAAGCCGTCAAGGTTCAGTATGATGAAGCCGTCAAACTGATCGTCGAGAAGTTCGAAGATCGTCGTGAGAAGCTGGAGCGTGGCGATGAGCTTGCACCAGGCGTGCTCAAGATGGTCAAGGTTTTCGTAGCAGTGAAGCGTAAGCTACAGCCAGGCGATAAAATGGCCGGACGTCACGGGAACAAGGGTGTTATCTCGCGGATCCTTCCGCAAGAAGACATGCCGTTCTTGGCCGATGGCACCCCTGTCGACATCGTACTCAACCCATTGGGTGTGCCGTCACGTATGAATGTGGGTCAGATTTTCGAAACCCATCTTGGTTGGGCTGCGCGTAGTTTGGGTATGCAAATTGGTGATGCTCTTGAAGAGTGGCGCCTTGCAAACCCGAACCCCCAAGCGGCTGCGCCTCCAGCAGTCGTGCGTGAACGTTTGGCGAAGGCCTATGGCGACAATTACGCAGACGAGATCAATGGTCGCAGCGATGCCGACATCATTGAGCTTGCTGGTAACGTCAGAACAGGTGTTCCCATGGGCACACCCGTGTTCGACGGTGCGCGTGAAGCCGACGTGACGAAGATGCTCCAGCTTGCAGGGCTCGATGGCTCAGGCCAATCCGACCTGTTCGACGGACGCACCGGCGACATGTTCGACCGCAAGGTTACCGTGGGCATCATTTACATGCTTAAGCTGCATCACCTTGTTGATGACAAGATCCACGCCCGTTCGATCGGACCGTACAGCCTTGTTACGCAACAACCACTTGGTGGTAAGGCGCAATTCGGCGGTCAGCGTTTCGGGGAAATGGAATGCTGGGCACTTCAAGCCTATGGCGCTGCTTATACCTTGCAGGAAATGCTGACGGTCAAATCCGATGACGTCATCGGTCGTACCAAAGTTTACGAAGCGATCGTCAAAGGTGACGACAGCTTCGAAGCAGGTATCCCCGAAAGCTTCAACGTTCTGGTTAAGGAAATGCGCTCGCTCGGCCTCAATGTTGAGCTGAAGGCGCATGATTTGATCGAGGGTGACGAAGGCTTTGCCGAGGCAGCAGAATAAAGCAGAGATGGGCGGATTTCGGTCCGCCCCCCTGTCCCTGCCTTTAAGTTTTCATGGGCCCATGCCCACTGAGGAAATGAATATGAACGAACTATCGAAATTCAACAATCCAATCGCCAAGGTCGAAACCTTTGACCAGATCCAGATCGGGATTGCATCGCCGGAGAAAATCCGCAGCTGGTCTTTTGGCGAAATCAAAAAGCCGGAAACCATCAACTATCGCACGTTCAAGCCAGAGCGTGACGGCCTTTTCTGCGCGCGCATCTTTGGTCCGGTAAAGGATTACGAGTGCCTTTGCGGCAAGTATAAGCGGATGAAGTATAAGGGCGTTGTCTGCGAAAAGTGCGGCGTTGAAGTAACCGTCACCAAGGTACGCCGTGAGCGTATGGGTCATATCGAGCTTGCTGCGCCTGTTGCCCATATCTGGTTCCTGAAGTCGCTGCCTTCGCGCATTGGCCTTTTGCTCGACATGCAGTTGAAGCAGCTTGAGCGCGTATTGTACTTCGAAAATTACATCGTAACTGAGCCTGGTCTGACCGCGCTTGAGAAGTTCCAGTTGCTGAGCGAAGACGAATTGCTCAACGCGCAGGACGAATATGGCGAAGATGCCTTCACCGCCAGCATTGGTGCCGAAGCCGTCAAGACCATGTTGATGGACCTCGACCTTGAACAAGAGCGTACCGACCTGCTCGACGAGCTGGCCGTTACCAAGTCGGAACTTAAGCCAAAGAAGATCATCAAGCGTTTGAAGGTCGTCGAAAGCTTCATCGATTCCGGCAACAAGCCAGAGTGGATGATCTTGGATGTCATTCCCGTCATTCCACCAGAATTGCGCCCGCTGGTGCCGTTGGACGGTGGTCGTTTTGCAACGTCCGATCTCAACGATCTCTATCGCCGCGTTATCAACCGTAACAACCGTTTGAAGCGCCTGATCGAGCTGCGCGCTCCAGACATCATTGTCCGCAACGAAAAGCGTATGTTGCAGGAAGCTGTTGACGCGTTGTTCGACAATGGTCGTCGCGGCCGTACGATCACGGGTGCCAACAAGCGTCCGCTGAAGTCACTGTCCGACATGCTCAAGGGCAAGCAAGGCCGCTTCCGCCAGAACCTTTTGGGTAAGCGCGTCGATTATTCGGGTCGTTCGGTCATCGTGACCGGTCCTGAATTGAAATTGCATCAGTGCGGCCTGCCAAAGAAAATGGCGCTCGAACTGTTCAAGCCATTCATCTACTCGCGTTTGGATGCAAAGGGTCTTTCGATGACCCTGAAGCAAGCCAAGAAGTGGGTCGAAAAGGAGCGCAAGGAAGTTTGGGACATCCTCGACGAGGTTATCCGCGAGCATCCTGTGTTGCTGAACCGCGCACCTACGCTGCACCGTTTGGGCATTCAGGCGTTCGAACCTGTCCTGATTGAAGGCAAGGCGATCCAGCTTCACCCATTGGTCTGCTCGGCATTTAACGCCGACTTCGATGGTGACCAGATGGCCGTCCACGTTCCATTGAGCCTTGAGGCGCAATTGGAAGCACGCGTATTGATGATGTCGA